>JBFICU010000200.1:0-3874 GCA_041581855.1 Porticoccus sp.
ATGGCATTGGTTGTATATGGAGCTGGCTACATTGATAGTCGGTCTGATTATTGCGTGGCGGTACAAGTATCCGTTCTTAGTGATGCCCATCGCTGTAACGCTCTGGTATATGTCAATGGATGTTGCGGTAATGATCATGGGGGATTATGACGACTTCAAGTTTCGTGCTTTAGTCTCAATGTACTTCGGTATGTTGATGATTTTTGCAGCCTTCTGGGCTGATATTAGATCTCAGGGGAAAATTGATTATGCGTTTTGGCTGTATATTTTTGGTGTTATGGCGTTCTGGGGCGGAATGACCGCACAAGATTCCGAAAGTGAACTCTCAAAGTTTGTCTACTTTTGTGTAAATCTATTCATTATAGCTGTGGGCGTTGTTGTCGTCAGAAGAGTATTCGTTGTTTTCGGCGCTTTAGGCTCGTGCCTTTATTTGGGTCACCTTGCTCAGGAGGTATTTGAGGACAGCTGGTTATTCCCAATTACGCTTACTGCAATTGGATTACTAATAATATATCTCGGTGTTGTATGGCAAAAAAATGAAAAGGCGCTAACTGAAAAGGCTCGGTCACTATTGCCAAACAAACTGAAGATATTTATCGAGACGAGAGAGAATTGATACGGGCATTTAACAAGGCGCTCAAGCAAGGACGCAGCAAAGCTGCGCCGCTTAGCTTGGCGTTAGCTTAATACTAAAAACATTACATCTCTTTCAACTACAGGATTTCAACATGGCTATGGACTCAGGAACTACAATGAAAATTATTGGTATTGCTCTGGTGGTTTTAGGAATTGGCCTTGCAATATGGGGCTATCAATTATCAGGTTCTGTCGGTTCACAAATAACACAGGCTGTCACAGGCTCAGATACAGATAAGGTAATGACTTTCTACATTGCTGGCGCTGTCAGTTTTGTTGTTGGCGTATACCTTTCCCTTAAAAAATGAACAGGAGGCAACATGGATATCATTAGCTTAATAGTCTTTTTAGCAATTGGCGCGCTGGTTGGGTGGCTTGCTGGCGTCATAGTGAAGGGTAGAGGATTTGGTGTTGTAGGAAATATTATTGTGGGAGTTGTTGGCGCTGTATTGGGTGGTTTTGTATTCGGCTTGCTCGGTATAACAACAGGCGGGCTTTTAGGCTCAATAGTTATGGCAACTATTGGCGCTGTTATTTTGCTATTTATAATTGGTTTGATTAAGAAGGCCTAGCCCAATAGCAGCTAACAAGCAAATCAACCTGACAAATATTTCAGCGGGCAAAACTTCCCGCTGAAATATTTGCAGGTTATTTAGTCGTTAAATGCTATCGCCCCATCTTAGGGGACACCTTCTAACCATCCAGACGTCGACAAACCTCACTACACAATCGCACACGCTTGACGCGCAAAAAGTTAACCTTTTTGCCTAAAAAATAGAGACTACAAATAACCAATATGATCCGTCTCGGCCATAAAGTGGCAGTAGTCGCAGGTCAGCTCTTCGTCTGGATGAATATCTCGGGTCGCCCAGCCAACGCCTACATCAGTGAAATCCACATTAGGATCTCGATTGTGGTTCATGTATTTGCCCATCGTGGATTCGTAATAGAGCAATCCACCTTTTTCCGGCTGGTACAGATGAATTTCCAGTTCCGCCTGAACAGAGGGCGGAAAGCGGTCGAACTCTGCTTCGCTGAAGGTCAGGTCAAATTGCGGGTGGTATTCCCATACTTTGGCACCTTTTGGAATGAAGTCTCTGGAAAACACACCCAGGCCGTGGATGGCACTTTTTTCGAGGTAGGTGGGCACAATGATCATAGGTTTCCTGTGGAGTGTTAAGGCGTTGCATCTGCGATAAAATTTGGCAGATTCTGCACCCACATGAATGAGATTGAATAGAGTCCACCCGATCAAATTTGCGGACGCGCATGGAGGCATTTGACTGCAAAAAAATGCTGCCAGCCCCAACAATTATGGGTTTAACCCGGCACTAGGTTCTTCTCTCCTAAAACGCTAAGATGCCTCTCGTCACTCAATAACCACAAGAATTTCGTTATGTATCTCGTTATCAAGAATGCTCACGTCACCTTTGCCCTGATCAGTATCTTGCTGTTTGTTTTGCGGGCGACCTGGTCGGTAGTGGAATCACCGAAGTTGCAGCAGAAATGGGCGAAGATTGCTCCCCATGTGATCGACACGCTGTTACTGGCCTGTGCGATTTACCTGATGATTGCCAGCGGGCAATATCCGTTTGCCGAGGGCTGGCTCACCGCCAAGCTGTTGGCGCTGTTTGCGTATATCGGTTTGGGGACGTTTGCGATCAAGCGCGGTAAGACAGCGGGTAGCCGGATGTTCTTCAGCCTGCTCTCCATTGCCACGTTCTGCTATATCTTCGCGGTAGCGATCACTCACTCACCCTGGCTGTAAGCCAGGGTGAGAATGTTCTGAGGCTCGAATATTCCGGGACTCGAATATCCTGGGATTTGAATGTTCTGAGGCTTGAGAGCAATCAGGCTTTCGGCAGCGTAACGCCGGTCTGGCCCTGGTATTTACCGCCGCGGTCGGCGTAAGAGACTTCGCAGACTTCATCGGATTCGAAGAACAGCATCTGCGCCACACCTTCGTTGGCGTAGATTTTCGCCGGCAGGCTGGTGGTGTTGGAAAATTCCAGCGTCACATGGCCTTCCCACTCCGGTTCCAGCGGGGTGACGTTCACGATGATGCCGCAGCGGGCATAGGTGGATTTGCCCAAGCACACGGTGAGCACGTTGCGCGGGATGCGGAAGTATTCGATGGTGCGTGCCAGTGCAAAGGAGTTCGGTGGGATAATGCAGTACTCGCCCTTAATATCCACAAAGGCATCGTTGTCGAAGTTTTTCGGATCGACAGTTTTGGAGTGAATGTTGGTGAAAATCTTGAATTCATCTGCACAGCGCACATCGTAACCGTAGCTCGATACACCGTAGGAAATCACCTTTTGACCGTTGGGATCGGGTTGACGAACCTGTCTGCCTTCAAACGGCTCGATCATGCCGTGTTCCTGTGACATGCGGGTGATCCACTTATCGGATTTGATACTCATAGTCTGACACTCAAGCTAAACAGCCCCGGCGGTTATCGCCGGGTCAATGCGGATGAAAGTGGGCAATGATACCGGTTTGGTCCGGCCCGTCAAAGCCTCGCCAACAGGTGGGCAAAAACCCGTTTATTCGATGATGATTTCCGGGCCAGCCGAGGACTCATCTGCGGGCAACAACGCCATGATGCGCCGGGCGATCTGGCGGTAACTGCTGGCTATCACACCGCCAGGGTCGGAGACGACGCTGGGAACGCCGCCGTCCACCTGCTCGCGGATGCTGCGCTCCAGCGGCAATGCACCCAACATCTCGGTGTTATATTCTTCCGCCACCTTCTGGCCACCACCTTCACCAAAGATGTGTTCCAGATGGCCACATTGACTGCACTGATGAACTGCCATGTTTTCGACAATGCCCAGCACGGGAATTTTCACCTTGTGAAACATTTCGATGGCCTTGCGGGCATCCAGCAGGGCGATGTCCTGTGGCGTGGTGACGATCACAGCGCCCGCCAGTTGCGCCTGCTGCGCGAGTGTTAGTTGAATATCGCCGGTACCGGGGGGCATATCCACCACCAGATAGTCCAGCTCATCCCACAGGGTCTGTTTGAGAATCTGCATCAGGGCGCCGGTCGCCATGGGGCCGCGCCACACCATTGGCGTCTGCTCGGTCACCAGATAGCCCATGGACATGGATTGAATGCCGTGCGCCTTCACCGGCAGAAAATATTTTTCCGCCCTGACCTGCGGGCGGGTGTCCTTTGGCACACCCAGCATCATCGGCACACTGGGGCCGTAAATATCGGCATCGATGATGCCGA
>JBFICU010000201.1:0-3854 GCA_041581855.1 Porticoccus sp.
GCGAAAAAATTCAAAAATTGTCCACTTTTTGAGAGGTTATCGAGCTATTCAAAGGTAGATTTGATCTTATCATAGACCCCGTATACACAAGCCATCCCACACCGTCCAATAATGTGATCTGCTGCTCAATTGGCAAGAGAACGGGATTCCATTAGACTCGTTGAGATTCGATAAAAAAGGAAGAACGACGTGACCCTGTTTCGTCAATTGATTATTGCCATTGTGCTGTTGTTTGTCTGCCTTTATGCCGGGAATACGGCGGTAAGCCTGCGCAACAATCAGCTATTAGTGGCGGATCAGATGCATGTGCATGCCCAGGACACGGCGACTTCCCTTGCCCTGTCGATGACCCAGGCAGCCCAGGATAAGGACGTTGCGACTCTCGATACCATGTTCAATGCCGTATCTGACAGCGGCTACTACCAACGGATTTATTTTACTGATCTCGACAAAAATATCGTCATTGATCGGGAGTTTCCTGTCTCCATTCAGGGCGTACCCGCGTGGTTTTTGACATTGGTGTCACTACCGGAAATTGAAGGGACTGCTGAAGTCTCTTCGGGTTGGACTCAGTTGGGAGAGGTGACGGTGGTCAGTCACCCCGGGCAGGCCTACCTCAAACTTTGGCAGGTGACCACGACACAACTGGTGTGGTTTGCCTCGATCACCTTGGGTATTTGTTTGCTGGCTTATGTCGCACTTAAGTGGCTGTTAGTGCCATTGGCGCGGGTAGAGCGACAGGCCAACGATATCTGTGAAAAGCATTTCGTGGTGCAGGAGTCGATTCCTAAAACCCGCGAATTGGGCAAGGTTGTCCTGGCAATGAACAGGATGGCTCTGCAATTAAAAAGCATCTTTGATGAGCAGATGGATTTGATCGGCCGATTACAGAAACAGTCATTTCAGGATGAGGTGACGGGCCTGTCGAATCGATCTGATTTTGACAATCGCTTGCAGAGTTTTGTGAATGATCAGGAAGGCGGCGTACACACAGGGGCGTTAGCCATTTTGGCTCTGAATGATATCGCCTGTGTGAATGATTATGCCGGGCGAGAGGAGGGTAATGCCATCCTCAAGTCTATTGGTGAGCAATTAAAACAGGTTGTTCATGAGCACAGTCGCGCTGTTGTAGCGAGACGACAAGGACCAGAATTTTCGGTATTTGTCCCCGATGTAACCCCTCAGGAAGGTGAGCGGTTAGCGAATAACCTTTTCCAGTCTATGCAGGGGATTAGTTGGCTGCACAACCAGAAATGTCCGCTTCGATTCCATATGGGCTATACCTATCGCACGAATGTCACCAGTGGTGCTGAAATGCTGGGAGAGGCTGACATTGCTTTGCGTCAGGCAAAACTCGGTAATGGCAGCCGCTGGATTAAATTCGCCGATGTGAGCGATGGAGAGGCGCCAGTGCTAGGCAAGCCGCTCAATGAGTGGGAAAGCTTTTTGCAGCAGGCAATTGAAAATCGGTTGGTGGCACTGTATTTCCAGCCAATTTACGGGGTAAAGGACAAAACTGTTCTCGCTCATGAGGTATATGTCAGATTTTTACACGGTGCTGACTTGTTGGCGGCAGCGGTGGTTATACCCATTGCCGAGCGGCTGGGTTTGATGCCGCGTCTGGATCAATTAATCCTTGAGTCCCTGGCGTCTGCAAATAGACAAGGTGAGGTTAAGGGTAAAGTTTGTGTCAACTTGTCGATGGTTTCAGTGAAGTCGCCAAGTTTTATGAAGTGGCTGGATAGTTTTTTATCCTCGCAGCGCAAGCTGGCGAGCAAGCTGGTGTTTGAGGTGCCTGAATACGCTATGAAGGTGAATGATGCGCCGTTGCGAGCGTTGAATGACTTGTTGGTTAATCGTCATTCCTCTCTTGGTATCGATCACTTTGGTCTGGATGCGGTGGCGTTTGGTTATCTTGGCAGTTTGCCACTTCACCATCTCAAAGTGCATCGCTCCTTTATTCGCAATCTGGATGAGAATAAAGATAACCAATTTTACGTTAAATCGTTGGCGGGACTCGTTCACAACAGTGGTTTGCAACTCTGGGTAGAGGGCGTCGAAAGCGATGCAGAGTGGCGGCAGCTGAGCGGTTTGAGCGTTGATGCGGCACAGGGTTATTTTTTGGGCGAGCCCCAAGGGAAACCTGTCGAATAACCCTGTTCTGCGTATAATAACCGCCTTTTTCTCGTAACCTTTCACTCAAAACTGGCGGAATTCCTTGCTCATGTCTGTTCGTACACGTATTGCCCCTTCACCGACGGGTGACCCCCACGTTGGTACTGCCTATATCGCGCTTTTTAATCTCTGTTTTGCGCGCAGCCTGGGTGGTGAATTCATTCTACGCATTGAGGATACCGATCAGGTACGCAGCACTCGAGAGTCAGAAGAGATGATTCTCACATCCCTCAAATGGTTGGGGCTGGACTGGTCAGAAGGACCCGATGTCGGTGGCGCCTACGGGCCATACCGTCAGAGCGAACGCATGGATATTTATCACAGTCATGTGATGGAGCTGGTTGATAAGGGGCACGCGTTCTACTGCTTCGCCACGCCGGAAGAGCTGGATGAGATGCGCAAAGAGCAGATAGCCCGTGGTGAGACGCCTAAATACGATGGGCGTGGGTTGGCGCTGTCCAGCGAAGAGATCAGCCGTCGCCTGGCCAATGGTGAGCCGCATGTTATTCGCATGAAAGTGCCGGAAGAGGGTGTGTGTGCATTCCAGGATATGTTGCGCGGCGAAATCGAGATCCCCTGGACCCAGGTTGATATGCAGGTGTTGTTGAAGGCTGATGGCATGCCTACTTACCACCTGGCCAATGTGGTGGACGATCATCTCATGGCGATCAGCCATGTGATCCGCGGTGAGGAGTGGATCAACTCGGCGCCAAAGCATATTCTGCTCTATCAATATTTCGGTTGGGATATGCCGCAACTTTGCCATATGCCCCTGTTGCGTAATCCCGATAAGAGCAAACTCAGCAAGCGGAAGAACCCAACCAGCATTACCTATTATCGTGATATGGGCTATTTGCCGGAAGCAGTGGTGAACTATCTGGGGCGTATGGGTTGGTCCATGCCTGATGAAAGCGAGAAGTTTACGCTTCAGGAAATGCTCACACATTTCGATCTGAATAAGGTTCATCTTGGCGGTCCGGTCTTTGATACGGAAAAGCTGGATTGGCTCAATGGCTGTTGGATTCGTGAAAACCTGGATGAGCCTGCCTTTGCCGAGCGCGTCGCCGAGTGGGCACTGAATCGTGATCACCTCAGTCGAATGATCCCCCTGATTAAAGAACGTGTAGAGAAATTCACGGACATTGCACCGTTGCTAACATTCATGTTGTCGGGCATGCCCAGCTTGAATGAGGCCAGTTTTGAACACAAAAAACTTGATATTGAAATGGTACGAAAGATACTTCAATTCAGCTCTTGGCGACTGGATGTGCTCCGGCATTGGGAGCGTGATGAGCTATATCAGGAATTGAATCAGCTGGCTCAAGGAATGGAGCTTAAACTGAAAGAATTTTTGTCCCCCCTGTTTATTGCGGTAGCAGGCTCTCCTTCTGCTCCGCCGTTATTCGATGCCATGGCGATACTTGGAGCAGACATGGTCCGTGCACGGCTTAGGCACGCATTGGAGGCGGCTGGCGGGGTATCCAAAAAGCAGCTTAAGAAGTTGGAAAAAGAGTACCAGCAATTATCTGAAACGAGGGCACAACATCCTGAAGAACAGGCTTGACACCCAGGGGGTCTGTACCTAAAATTCGCAACCTCTTTCGGGGCTATAGCTCAGCTGGGAGAGCGCAACACTGGCAGTGTTGAGGTCAGCGGTTCGATCCCGCTTAGCTCCACCA
>JBFICU010000202.1:0-3847 GCA_041581855.1 Porticoccus sp.
AGCCAGTCGCTCGCGGCGCTCGTTCTGCAGAAAAGGCATATCCAGGGAGACAAACTGTTCCAGGGCATTGATCATTTTCAGGGTCAATGGCGTGAGCTGACGCTCCATCAGGGTGGCGTTTTCGATGGAGGCTTCCAGGTCAGCTATGGTTTGCTGCTGATCGGCAAGCTGCGCTTCCAGTTGCGAGTTATACACCTGCAGCCCCTCAATCTGTTTATTCACCTGCTTGAAGGTCTGAAACAGTTCGTCAGACTGATCTGCCAGCGCATCGACACGTTGCTGGGAAGCTTTGGCGGCAGAGATCTTGGCATTTTCTGCTTTGAGGAGGGTATCCACATCCGCTGCGTGAAGGGGCAATCCAACCATTACCAGCAAGGCCAAAAGCCATTTCAGCCGCCTTCCCCCAGCGGCATCAATGGCGCCGACAATCATTTGTTTCATCTATGGAGTTCCTGTCACGTTGACTTCCCGCCGCTATCAACACGCTATATGCGACGGGACTATTATCAAGAGGGTCCGCGGCGGACGCAAATACCACCCGACAGCTAAAGCCAGTATTAGCCTCGTTCCAGCACCTGAAAAAAGTACGGCGTATCGCCCTGCTGCTCGGGCTGCTGACGTGCAGTTTCATGCCAGATAGCCTCGTCGTACTCAGGAAAAAAGGCGTCACCGACCACTTCGGCATCCACTCGGGTAATGTAGAGTCGATCCGCTTGTTCGATAGCTGTACGATAGATTTGTTCCCCGCCAATCACCATGACCTCACCAACTTCCCGCACTGCCGGATCATGGGCGGCCAGCTCTAACGCCTCATCAAGGGAGGCGGCCACGCTGACACCGGGGTGCTGCCAAGCGGCATTGCGTGTGATGACGATATTGAGCCGACCCGGCAAAGGTCGCCCAATGGATTCAAAGGTCTTGCGGCCCATCAGAATGGGTTTGCCCATGGTCACGGTCTTGAAGTACTTAAGATCTTCCGGCAAGTGCCAGGGGAGCGTGTTGTCTCGGCCAATCACCCGATTGCGATCCATGGCCACGATCAGCGACAAGGTCAGTTTTGCCATCAGCTTACACCGCCACCGGTGCAGCAATATGAGGATGTGCTTCGTAGCCCTGCAACTCAAAATCCTCAAATTGGAAGGCGAACAGGTCATCCACTTCGGGATTGATGGCCATACGCGGCAGCGGATACGGCTCCCGTGCCAATTGCTCTTCCACCTGTTGCAGATGGTTGGAGTAGAGGTGGGCGTCGCCAAAGGTATGAACGAAGTCCCCGGGTTGCAGGCCCGTCACCTGCGCCACCATCATCGTCAACAGCGCGTAGGAGGCGATATTGAAGGGCACACCGAGGAATACATCGGCGCTGCGCTGGTACAACTGGCAGGACAGCCGCCCTTCCGTAACGTAAAACTGGAATAGGCTGTGGCAAGGCGGCAACCCGGATTTGACCATCACGGGAATATCCTTTGGATTCCAGGCGGAGACAATCAGGCGGCGCGAGTCGGGGTTGTTGCGAATGCCCTCAAGCACTTGGGCCAGCTGATCTATCCCCTCAAAGTTGCGCCACTGGTGGCCGTACACCGGCCCCAGGCCGCCATAATGCCGAGCAAATGCCTCATCGTCTTTCACCCGCGCCACAAACAACTTCATTTGCTCGCGCCATTCGGGACTGTACATGGGGTAATCATCGGCCTGACCAGTCTGATTGAGCCAGCTCTGGAATGGCCAATCATTCCAGATATTCACGCCGTTCTGTACCAGATAGCGGATATTGGTATCGCCACGGATAAACCACAATAACTCGTGGGCAATCGACTTTAAGTGAACTTTTTTGGTGGTGACAAGGGGAAAGCCCTCTGCCAGATCGAAGCGCATCTGATAACCAAACACGCTGAGAGTACCGGTACCGGTTCGGTCTTCCTTGCGTACGCCGTGATCGCGAATATGGCGCATCAGATCAAGGTATTGTTTCATCATCTATCCTTTAACAACGAGTCAGATGGCAGATTTAGCGGCCTTAGCCTGCCACCAGCCCCACAGCATGATCCCGACACCCAGTGCAAACATGGGCAGGCACAACAGTTGGCCACGAGTCATCCAGTCGAATAAGTCGAACCCGAGATGGTTGTCCGGTGAGCGCACAAACTCCACCAGAAAACGGAAACTGGCATACAGCACCAGGAATAAACCACCCACCATACCGACGGGGCGGGGTTTGCGGGAAAACCACATTAACAGCACAAACAACACCAGCCCTTCTAGCGCAGCTTCGTAGAGCTGTGAGGGATGCCGCGGCAACTGTTCCGGATCATTGGGAAACACCATACCCATCCAGGCATCGGTGGGGCGCCCCCATAGCTCCTGGCCGATAAAATTGCCAAGCCGCCCGAGGCCTAGCCCAATAGGCACCATGGGCGCCACAAAATCCCCCAGGGCCAGAAAAGATTGCTGAATATGACGGCTGTATAACCACAGCGCTACCAGAACACCGAGCAGTCCACCATGGAAGGCCATCCCCCCTTCCCAGACTCGGAACAACCACAGCGGATCAGACAACCACTTATCGAGGTTATAAAACAGCACATAACCGAAACGACCACCGAGAATGACACCGAAAGCGCAATAAACTACCAGGTCCTCCACCTGCTTGTGTCGCACCGGTGACCAGGCACGCTCACTGCGCTTGAGGGCCAGGCGCCAGGCTGCCAGGAACCCGAACAGGTACATCAAACCGTACCAGTGGACCTTGAGGGGGCCCAAGGCAAAGGCGACGGGATCAATGGCGGGGTAGTTCAGCATGAAATATTTCGGCTACAGCTCGAGTTGCAAGGATCATAGCCTGTCGACTGGTGGGCTACAATAATGCCATGTGCCTGATTGTCTTTGCGTGGCAGAGCCATGCCCAATTTCCCCTGATCCTGGTGGCCAACCGCGACGAATACTATCGTCGCCCTAGTGCTGGCGCCCATTTCTGGGAAGAAAACCCTGCAATTCTGGGGGGGCGCGACCTACAGGCCGGCGGTACCTGGTTGGGGGTGCGCAGGGATGGCCGCTGGACGGCGGTGACCAACTATCGGGAGGGAGAAGCTGCCACAGCCCCGCAATCCCGGGGTGAGCTCACTCGCCAGTTTCTGCTGGCTGAGGCTTCCGCCGCAGATTACGCAGTCGAGGCCATCCACGACGGCGACCTGTATGGCGGATTCAACCTACTGCTGGGGGACGATGAGCAGCTTCTTTACTGCTCCAACCGACAACCCCACCCGATACATCTCGAGCCCGGTATTTATTCACTATCCAACCATCTGCTGGACAGCCCATGGCCCAAAGCCATACACGCCAGGGAAGCCCTGGCCGCGCTGATCTGCACCCCCAATCCAGAACCCGAAGCCCTGCTTTCATGCCTGCAGCGGGATACCCCCTATGCCGACGAACTGCTGCCAAACACCGGCGTGGGGATTGAATTGGAGCGCCTGCTATCGCCACCCTTTATTCGGTCTGAAAATTATGGCACCCGCTCTACCACGGTATTGATGAAGAATCTGGAAGGGGATATTTCGCTGCTGGAACAAAATTATCTCCAGGGTGGCGACAAGGGGGAATGTGGCGAGTTTCTGATACGCCAAGAAGATCAGTGAAGACTGGAACTGCGAAACAGTGCAGCCACTTCCGGCTTTTTCAGTGCTTTTTCCATGTGTTTCGAGACAGACATAGCATCCGGCATCAGCATCACCTCTTCCAGTAGTTGCTCAGCCTCTGCCAAGCTGACCTGCCGCAAGATAGCCTTCACCTTGAGCAGATTGGTGGCGCTCATGGACAACACCCGGAACCCCAACGCCATCAACAGCAC
>JBFICU010000203.1:0-3805 GCA_041581855.1 Porticoccus sp.
CGCACCACGCCCTGACGCAGATTGACCTGATGCAATGTTAAGCCCACTAATTCTGTGACACGCAAACCGGTCGCATAAAGCACTTCCAACATGGTTCGATCGCGCAGTCCCAACACATCATACGTATTGGGCTGATTCAACAGTGCTTCGACATCCGCTTCAGTCAGGCTTTTTGGCAGTGGCCGCCCCAACTTGGGGTTTTCCACCAGCGCCGTGGGGTCGCCTTGAATACGATTTTCACGCAGCAAATAGCGATAAAAACCTCGCAGACAGGACAACTGACGCGCAGCGGATCGAGCGGAGATGCCCTGCTGGAAACGATGGGCGAGATAACGCTGTATATCGCTGCCGCCGACGGCAACGAGCGACAAACCTGATTGACCAGACCAATCAGCAAACGTCCTCAGATCCCGGCGATAGGCATCCAGTGTATTCTGGCCCAGTCCTTTTTCCATCCACAGGACATCCAGAAAGGTATCGATAAGCTGTTGGTCTACGGGGTTACAAGCCATGGCTCACTCTAACGACCTCAACGCCAACGAGCAATTGGACTGTCGATTTGGAGACATAAAAAAAGGCACCAACCTGTGGTGCCTTCTTTTGTGCCGCAAAGAAAACTCAGTTGAGTTTTTCCTTGATACGGGCTGCCTTGCCGGACAGCTCACGCAAGTAGTACAGCTTGGCCTGGCGAACGTCACCGCGACGTTTGACCTGAACGCTATCTACCAGCGGGCTGTAGGTCTGGAAAGTACGCTCTACGCCAACACCATTGGAGATCTTGCGCACGGTAAAGGCAGAGTTCAGACCGCGGCTGCGCTTGGCAATAACCACACCTTCAAACGCCTGAAGACGCTCGCGGGTGCCTTCCTTTACTTTTACCTGAACGACTACGGTATCGCCAGGGGCGAACGGAGGCAGTTCTTTGCTCATTTGCTCCGCTTCAATCGCGGCGATAATCGGATTCTTGTTACTCACGGTTTGCTCCTCAGCTTTTGTCAGTTGGTGGCATGCCACCTTTTTGAGTAGCGCCGCACAGAGAGGAAAACGAATTAGTCGCTTTCATCTGCCGACTCTTTGACGATCCTGTCCAGTATTTGCCGTTGCTCGTCACTGAGCGTCAGCTTGTCCAATAGATCCGGGCGTCTCTGCCAGGTTCTTTGCAATGACTGCATGAGCCGCCATTGCCGAATTCGTTCGTGGTTGCCCGACAATAGCACTTCGGGCACTTTGCTATCTTCGTACTGCTCCGGGCGGGTGAAGTGCGGGCAATCCAGCAATCCATCTGCGAAGGAGTCCTGATCGGCAGAATCCTCGTGGCCCAATGCTCCGGGCAATTGCCGAATCAACGCATCCAGCATCACCATGGCGGGCAACTCACCACCACTGAGGACGTAGTCACCAATCGACCATTCCTCATCAACTTCCAATTCGATCAGCCGCTCATCTACGCCTTCATAGCGTCCTGCCAGCAGAATCAAATTGCCGTCGGCAGCCAGGTTGTTGACCGCCGGCTGATCCAGAACCATTCCCTGCGGTGATAAATACACCACTTTGGCCGGACCATCGATCCATTGCCGTGCTGCGTGAATAGCCTGCCGCAACGGCTCAATCATCATCACCATGCCGGGACCGCCCCCATAGGGTCGGCTGTCCACTGTCTGGTGGCGGTCGCTGGTATAGGTTCTGGGGTTAAAAAAACCCAGCTCCAGCAACCCCTGTTTTATCGCGCGACTGCTAATACCGTAATCTGTCAGCGCGGCAAACATTTCGGGGAACAGGGTGACCAGGGCTATTTTCTTTGCCGCCATTGCCACACTGCTCCGCTGTTAATTACTCAGAAATCGGGGTCCCAATCGACCTTAATCTCTCTGGCATCAAGATCGACACCCAACACGAACTGCTCCACGTAGGGAATCAGACGTTCCTGTTGATCCAGGCTGTCGGCGTCTCCCTGTACCACCAGCACATCATTGGCACCGGTTTCCATCATCGAGGAAACCTGGCCGAGCCTGACACCCTCAGTGGTTACTACGGTCAGACCCTGAAGCTGGTGCCAGTAGTACTCCCCGGATTCCAGGGCTGGCAGATTGGTCCGCTCCACAGCGATATCTCGCTGGCAGTATTGCCGGGCTTCATCCCGGTCATCTACCCCCACCAAGTGAACCATCATTCCTTTGGCGGTATCGCGATGCTGGTCAATCTCGATTAACTGCCAACCATTCGTGGTTTTTAACCACCACGGCTGGTAGCCAACAATATTGCCTTCCGGCTGGGTAAAAGAATGCACCTTTACCCAACCTTTAATGCCGTGAACGGTGGTTATCCGCCCGACAATGACGGGATCAATAGGATCCATCGTGCTCAGGCAATCCGCTCTGCGACGTCTATCAGGCTTGCTTAGCTGCTTCTTTCACCAGCTGGCTGACGCGTGCAGACAATCCAGCACCCTGGCCAACCCAGTGTTGTACGCGGTCGCTATCAACGCGCAGACGCTCTTCCTGGCCGCGAGCAACCGGGTTAAAAAAGCCAATGCGCTCGATGTAGTGACCTTCACGGGCAGTACGGCTGTCGGTGACATTGATGTGATAGAACGGACGTTTTTTGGAGCCGCCACGAGCCAAACGAATGGTTACCATGAAAATTCTCTTCTGTATTGAGTTTCAAATTACCGGTTGCCAAGCCCAACTCTGGGCCATGGCACAATGCTCGGCAAAAGCCGGGCATCATTGAAAGGCGCGGGATTATAGCGAAAACATGTCGATGTGTATACCTGAAAAACCCCTTTCCAGCCAACACCAAAGTGCTGGGAGATTAAGGGGTTAGCCGCAAGCCAATCCCGCTAGAACGGAAATTTTTTGCCGCCAGGCATCATACCACCTGGCGGCATGCCTCCACCGGGGAACCCACCGGCTCCGGGCGGCAGATTGCCACCCATGCCGCGCATCATCTGCTGCATACCCTTGCCCTTCATTTTCTTCATCATCTTGCCCATCTGCTTGTGCTGTTTAAGCAAACGATTAAGATCCTGAAGATTGGTGCCAGAACCCTGAGTGATGCGGCGCTTGCGCGAACCGTTGAGGATATCAGGGTTGCGCCGCTCGGCGGGAGTCATGGAGTTGATGATGGCCTCCATTTTGCCGAACTGGTTGCCCATGTTGGCCTGCTCCACCATCTGAGACATATTGCCCATACCCGGCAGCTTGTCCAGCAGGCTGGAAAAACCACCCAGGTTTTTCATTTGTTGTAACTGGTCGCGCAGGTCCTCCAAATCAAAGCCCTTACCCTTGGCAACTTTCTTCGCCAGCTTTTCTGCTTTGACGCGGTCAACCTTTTGCTCCACCTGCTCGATCAGGGACAGTACGTCACCCATACCGAGGATACGGGAAGCTATCCGCTCTGGATGGAACGGCTCCAAAGCATCGGTCTTTTCGCCAACACCAAGGAATTTAATAGGTTTCCCGGTAATTTGGCGGACAGACAGTGCCGCGCCTCCACGGGCGTCACCATCCACCTTGGTCAGGATGATACCGGTGAGGGGCAATGCTTCGTTGAAAGCCTGGGCGGTGGTCACGGCGTCCTGACCGATCATGGCATCAATCACGAACAGGGTTTCTACCGGGGAAAGAGCCTTATGCAGTTGCTGTATTTCCGCCATCAAGGCATCGTCAATATGCAGGCGGCCAGCGGTATCCACCAGCAGCACATCCACAAAACGTGTTTTTGCCGCCTGAAGTGCATTGCGTACGATATCTACCGGTTTCTGGTCGGCGCTACTGTGAAAGTATTCGGCCTCAACTTCACCAGC
>JBFICU010000204.1:0-3772 GCA_041581855.1 Porticoccus sp.
ATGCTGGTGGACCTGATCGGCAAAGAGTACACCGGTAAGGATGCGGACGCGGCCCTCGGTAGTGCCTTCATAACTGTGAACAAAAACGCGGTGCCCAACGATCCCCGCTCACCGTTTATCACTTCCGGTCTGCGTGTTGGCACCCCGGCGATCACCACCCGCGGCTTCAAAGAAGTGGAGTGCATCCAGCTTACTCATTGGATTTGCGATGTGCTGGACAGCCTTGAAAACGGCACTTCCGAACAGGTCATTCCTGCAGTGAAACAGCAGGTGCTGGATATCTGCGCCCGCTTCCCGGTTTACGGTTAAGCGGTCAGATGACGAATCACAGCCCCGCTTTGGCGGGGCTTTTTTATCTGAAGGCTGTGCTCTGAAAGCTGCTTTCAGCGGAAGTGTCCGGGGCAGGGTGGAGACCAAAATATGGTACCATGCGGCCCTGTCCAAACAGGTGGCTTGAGCCATGCATTGTCCCTTCTGTAGTGCTGATGACACTAAGGTTATCGACTCGCGGCTGGTGGCCGAAGGCGGCCAGGTGCGTCGTCGTCGCGAGTGCCTATCCTGCAAAGAGCGCTTTACTACCTTCGAAATGCCCGAACTGCTGATGCCTCGTGTGATCAAGCGGGATGAAACACGTGAGCCCTTTGATGAGGATAAGCTGCGTGCCGGCTTGCTGCGGGCGCTGGAGAAGCGTCCTGTGGACATTGAACGCATTGAGGGCGCTATTTCCCATATTCAGCATCAATTGCGCGCCACCGGTGAGCGTGAAGTGACCACCAGAATGGTGGGTGAGCTGGTGATGGAGCAGCTGCGGGAGCTGGATGAAGTGGCCTATGTCCGGTTTGCTTCCGTCTACCGCAGTTTTCAGGACCTCAGCGAGTTTCGCGCCGAACTGGATCGACTCGAACAAAATCTTCCCGATAGCGGCAGGGATTAACGTCTATGCCTAATTGCCTGGATGTCACCATGATGGCCAGGGCGCTGAAACTGGCTGCTCGTGGTTGTTACACCACTATGCCCAACCCCGTTGTGGGTTGTGTGATTGTCCGTGGTGATGAGGTGGTGGGTGAAGGCTGGCATGAGCGAGCAGGCGAACCCCATGCTGAAGTCCATGCCCTGCGCGCTGCCGGAGATAAGGCCAATGGGGCCACAGCGTATGTGACGCTGGAACCCTGCAGCCATCATGGTCGCACGCCCCCTTGTGCCGATGCCCTGATTGCAGCGGGTATTGCCCGGGTGGTTTACGGTGTGTTGGACCCTAATCCTCAAGTGGCGGGCAGCGGACTGGAAACGTTGCGCCAAGCGGGAATCACGGTGGATGGCCCCGTGCTGGAAGCTGAATCGATGGCCCTGAACAGGGGGTTCATCAAACGGCTGAAGACGGGACTGCCATGGGTGACGGCGAAACTTGCCATGAGCATGGATGGGCGTACTGCCATGGCCAGTGGCGAAAGCCAGTGGATTACCGGCCCGGCTGCACGCAGTGACGTGCAGCGACTGCGGGCGCGCTGCTCGGCGATCATTACCGGTGTGGGTACGGTGCTACACGACAATCCCTCGCTGACAGTGAGAGCCGCGGAATTGGGTCTGGAAAATGCGGATCAGATTGCCAGTCGACAACCGCTGCGAGTGGTCGTCGACAGCCGTTTGCGCATTCCGCGGGATTGCCAATTATTGACCGATGGTGGCGCCACGCTGGTGGCCAGTGTCGGTGAAGGTCAGCTCCCCGGCGCGGAAGTCGTCGCTATGGAAAATGGCGAGGGGCGCGTGGATTTAAAGGCGTTGCTGGGTCTGTTGGCAGTGCGGGAGTGTAACGAAGTATTGGTGGAAGCAGGGGCTGAACTGGCCGGTGCTTTCATTGCAAACGGCCTGGTGGATGAGTTGGTCATTTATATGGCCCCCAAGCTCCTCGGCAGTACAGCGCGGCCATTGCTTGATCTGCCATTGCAGACAATGTCGGCGGCGCTGGCGACTGACATTATCGATATGCGTGCTGTGGGCGGCGACTGGCGCATCACGGTGCGCCCTGTCCCCCAGTCCTGAGGAAAGATTTGTGCAAGGTGGTTTGGAAGTATTGCTGATTCTTCTGGCCGTGGCGGCCTTTTTGGGAGTGGTCCTGGAAGATGTGATTCATGTTAATAAGGCCAAGGTGGTGCTGTTGTTCGGTGCCTTGTCCTGGATGTTGATGTTTATCAGCGCCCCGGATCTGGCTTATCGCGAAAAAGTTCAGGCGGCTCTGGAGCACAACATTACCGATATCGCCAGCCTGTGGCTGTTTCTGCTGGCGACGATGACCTTTGTGGCCTACCTCAATAAAAAGGGGTTGATTGAGAATCTGGTGCACGCCATTCTGCCAAAGCGAATTTCAGAGCGTAAGCTACTGTTTCTGATAGGGATCTTCGCTTTTGTGTTCTCGTCCATCGCCGATAACATTACGGCAACGCTGGTATCCGTCGCCTTGATCTTGAGTTTGAAGCTGGATGCGAAAAAGAATCTCAAGTTTGCCACCCTGGTGGTGTTTGCGGTCAACTCCGGTGGTGTGGCGATGATTACCGGCGACGTGACCACTCTGATGATCTTTCTGGCGGGGCACGTACAGATAGCCAACCTGTTAATGTTGTCACTGCCCGCGCTGCTGGCAGTGTTGTTGTTGGCGGCAATGCTCAGCCAGGGTATGAATGGTGAAGTACTGGTTGAGAAAAACGGTGCCCGAACGATTCGCAAGGTGGATCAGGGCATCGCCGTGATCTTTATGCTCACCATCATGTGCACTATTTTAGGCAGCTTTTTTTACGGTATTCCCCCGGTGCTGACCTTCCTCACCGGGCTGGCCATCATGTTTCTGGTGGCGCGGTTTTTCAACGAGGATATCGATAACGACCCTATTCTCGAATATATCCGCATTATCGAGTTTGAGACGCTGCTGTTTTTCCTCGGGGTGCTGTTGGTAGTGGGGATGCTACAGTTCATTGGCACCCTGGAAGGGCTGACCCATCTCTATGAGTTGATGCCCAGCCTGGCGGCCAATTATTTGATGGGTATGCTGTCGGCACTGATCGACAACGTGCCGTTGACGGCGGCATTGCTGAAATCCAACCTGCAGATGAACACCGCAGAGTGGATGGGTTTGACCTACGCTGTAGGCGTCGGTGGGTCGCTGCTGGTGATCGGTTCAGCTGCCGGTATTGTCGCCATGAGCAAGGTAAGCGAACTCACCTTTGCCAGCTATTTCCGCAGTCTGTTTGCCTTGCTGATAGCATTCACCGCGGGTTTTCTGGCGGTGTATGGGTTGGGTCTGGTACTTGGCGGTTAACGTTAACAGGTTAGAGAGAGCATTATGTTCACAGGTATTGTCGAGGCGGTGGGTGAGATCGCCGCTTGCGAACTAAGGGGCGGTGATGTGCGCCTGCGGGTAAACACCAATAACCTGGAATTGGCGGACCTGCAACTGGGTGACAGTATCAGCACCAATGGCGTGTGCCTGACGGTGGTCGAGCTGCCCGGAGATGGCTATGTGGCAGATGTGTCGGCGGAAACCCTGGCCATGACGACCATTGGCGATTGGTCGCTGGGTACGCCGGTCAATCTGGAGCAGGCTCTCACCCCGCAAACTCGCATGGGTGGCCACATGGTTTCTGGCCATGTGGATGGTGTTGGCGAGGTGGTGAGTCGTCATCCCGATGCTCGTTCCGAGCGCTTTCGGATACGGGCGCCGCGGGAGCTGGCCAAGTATATTGCCCACAAAGGCTCGATTACCGTAGACGGTACCAGCCTC
>JBFICU010000205.1:0-3753 GCA_041581855.1 Porticoccus sp.
ATATTCGGATTATCATTGATCTCAATAACAAAGGCTTGCCTACCCTGCTGTTTGATATCCACACCGTAGAGGCCACTGCCAATCACCTTGGCCGCCCGCAGTGCGGCATCCAGCACCTCTCTGGGAACCTCATAAGTAGGCAATGTTTCAAAGCCCCCTGAACTAAAGCGCTTGCTGTCGTGGTTGTATATCTGCCAGTGATTGCGAGCCATGTAATAGCGACAGGCATAAAGAGGCCGATTGTTGAAGACACCTATGCGCAAGTCATAATCGGTATACAAATACTCCTGCACCAGCACGAGGGCCGTGGTTTTCAGCAGCTCGTCGAGATGTGCTGATAGCTCCTCCCTGTTGTTAGCCTTGAAAACGCCTTTTGAAAAGGATCCTTCCGGTACTTTCAGTACCACCGGGTAGCCGAATTCTTTTTCTACCCTATCCAAATCCTCTGGGTCATGGGTTGAAAGCACACTGGTTTTCAGGGATGGGACACCTTTATAAGTAAAAGCATCCTGTAAAAATACTTTGTTACAGCAACGCAAAATGGACGTGGGATCATCAATCACCACCATACCCTCGATTTCCGCCTTGCGGGCAAATCGAAAGGTATGGTGATCAATAGCGGTGGTTTCACGAATAAACAGCCCGTCGTATTCCTCAAGGCGGTGATAGTCTTTCGCGGTAATTAATTCTGCATTGATGTTGCACTTTGCCGCAGCCTTAACAAAACGGTTCAGCGCCTCTTTATTGCTAGGGGGTAGCACCTCATCGGGATCCACCAGAATACCCAATTCCCAGCGATAGGCTTTTTTCTTTTTCGGGCTTTGCCAGCGCTTCTCATTAAACTTGAGTAGCGACTGTATAAATTTAGGGCGTTCTGATTTGGGCAGCTTACCCAATGAAATGGGGGTAATGCTTTTCACTTGCCAGCCATTGGCCCAAAACAGCACCACCTTCAGCATTGGCGCAGGGTACACAGAGAATAACCGCTGGCCGAATTTGGCAAAACCGGCATCGGAAGCGACACCAAAATTCACATAAAACGTCTTGCGCTCCCCTTCTTCGCCACGATTCGATCCGGACAACAACAACTCCCCGGTGATGCGAGACATATAGAGAAGCTTGCTGCGCAGGTCGTTAATCGTGTTCACGGAGGGCAGAACTCTGTGTCCCCGGGCCTCAGCCAGCAATGAGCAGTAATAACCACGACTCAAGTATTTTTCACTATCGCAAAGATTGATCAGGCTGAGCTTCTTCTCATCCTTCTTGGGGTGTTCTTCAAGGTACTGCTCAAAGGTAATAACACGGTCGTCTACTCCCACACCCTGAATATCCGTGAGGTTGTCGACTACCAGTAAAAGATTCGACATGTTTTGTTTCCGAAAAAATTAGCTATCAGAAAAAGGGTTCGGGTCATCCTGCCTGCGACGCCCGAGATACTTGGCATGAACGCCGCGACTGAAGGCCACGGTATGCTCTTCCAGCAGGTCAACACCATAGAGTATAGCGATACTGACAAGAGACAACTTTATTGAGGCTGCCTGATAACCGAGAGAGACACTGACCCCGATGGCTGCCAGCACCCAAATGGTCGCGGCAGAGGTAACACCCAACACCACGCCATCCCTAGCGAGCATAACACCAGCACCGAGGAACCCTATGCCAGTAATGACCTGCCCGATCACACGCGAGGGATCTGTGTGCTGATTACTGATCATCAGGGCTGTTGTCATGAACACATAGGTGCCCATCGTAATCAGTGCTGAGGTGCGAATGCCCACCGGTTTGCCGCGCAACTGACGCTCCAGGCCAATAATAGCCCCGCAAAAGATCGCCGTCGCAATAGCTGTCCAGTCAAATGGCGCGATAGAGAGCAGGTCATGAAAATTCATTGATTCTTCCTAGCTGAAGAGATCCTGTAAGCCCAATGACTCCAGCTCATCCCGTACCAGCTTGCGAATCCCCGCCGGGTAAGGGCAGCCGAACGCCTGTTTTGTTAACTTTTCAGCGGTACTGAGGGGAAGGCTACGAATCAGCCACTTAACCTGCGGTAATTTAGCAGCGCTCATGCTGAGGGTGCGCATGCCAATGCCCAGGAGTAAAACTACTGCAACGGGATCGGATGCCATTTCACCACAGAGGCTAACCGGCAAATTGTGCGCAGAGGCCAGCTGCACGATACGCCTGATCTCCATCAGCACAGCAGGATGTACGTGATCGTAGCGCCCCGAAACCCGAGGATTATCGCGGTCTAACGCCAACAGGTACTGACTCAGGTCATTGGAACCAATGGAAAGGAAGTCCAGTTTTTCAGCCCAGAAGGGTATCTGGGAAATAGCCGCAGGCACCTCTACCATGATGCCAAGCTTTGGCCGCACGATGTCATACCCTTCCGATGACAACTGGCTCATAGCATCGTCAAACAACTCAGCGAAATCATCCAGCTCACTGGTCGAACTCACCATCGGCAGCAAAATACGCAAATCTTCGCTGTTGCCAGCCGCCCTGATCATGGCCCGCACCTGCGTCATCAACAGTTGGCTGTTATCCAGAGTAAAACGCACGCCTCGCCAGCCTAAGGCAGGATTTTCCTCATTATCCACAGGAAAATACGGTAACGGCTTGTCACCACCGATATCCAGGGTTCGCATATAAACAGGCTTACCCTTATAGGCTTCCAGCACCTGCCGGTACACACCAATCTGCTCTTCCTCTGAAGGAAAACTGTCGTGCACCATAAAGGGAATTTCTGTGCGATACAGACCGACACCCTGCGAACCGCTGAACAAACCAGGGGTGATATCAGCAAGTAACCCGGTATTGGTATAGAGGGTGACCGGGGTGCCATCCGGGGTGATAGCGGGCAACTCGCGAAGGCGCTCCAACTGCTTCATTAGTGAGCGACGATCATTGGCCAGTTTCTGGTACTCAGCAAGTACCACTTCGCTGGGCGTCAGGGTCACCTGACCGTTGTTACCATCTACAATAATACTGGCGTTATCCACCAACCGGCGAATCCGACCAGTTCCCATCACCGCGGGAATACCGAGCGCATTGGCTAGCACAGCCGTATGTGAAAGCCCGGAACCCTCAAAGCAAACCAGTCCTACCAGCCGCTCTGACGGCACCGAAGCGATATCCGACACGCTGACTACCGGCCCCACCAAAACAATGTCTGTGCCCGGCGGAATATCCACTGGCTTGATGCCGCGCCAGGCATTAAACAGCTTGTTGCCGAGGTGATGCACGTCTTCATGGCGCGCTTTCAGATAGGGGTCATCCATGGCCAGAAACAACTCGGCAAAATGTTGGATAGCCTGGCGCAAGGCGCCCGGGAGCCAGTTGCCATTACGAATACCCGCTTCCACGTAAGAGATGAAAGCCGGGTCTTCCAGCAGCATTTTGTAGGCGCCGAAAATGCCCGCGACGCTGCCCGAAATTTCTGACCCAAGGGATTGGCGCTCATGGTCAATCTGGCTGCCGACCACTTGGAGTAATTGCTGCCAGTCTTCAAGAGTGCCCGGTATATCTTCACAGGCGGTGTCCACTACGGAGTACAGTTCGCCGTGATCACTGAGTTTGATATAGCCAATACCAATACCAGGAGCCCCTTTGACACCGTTAATCCGCTCATTGAGACCAACCGTATCGCCGTGAGCCAGAGGGTTATTGCCGAGCAATAGGGCCAGATGCGCCGCAAGGGTGACCAGAAAGCCCTGCTCCTCATCCGACAGCTGCCTGATTTCTCGCCCCTGC
>JBFICU010000206.1:0-3735 GCA_041581855.1 Porticoccus sp.
CCATATAGGCAAGGGTTTTCATGGAGTTCATGATTTCCTGGATTTCCCCCAGACTGTGCCGGTGCTCTTCCAGACTGCGTCGGCGGCTCATGCCTTCTCACTTAGCCAGCCGGTCACAGCGGTTTGCCAGTCATTTCTTGGACTGTCCAGCGCCAGGTCGCTTTGAAGAGCGTTTGCCTGGAGAAGGTCGAGATAAGTCGCTATTTGTTGGGGTTCCAACTTATCGAGTAAATGGTCATTAAAGGCGACCAGCCAAGCCATCTGTGCAGTGGCTGGCAGGGGGCAGAGACGATCCTGTTTGAGGATTTCCCGTAACAACTGGCCACGGCGGATAGTTGCTTCCATGGAGGCCTCAAGGCGCGCACCAAAGCGAGTAAAGACTTCGAGTTCCTGAAATTGCAGGTAGTCAAGCTTCATGCGTCCGGCTTCCTCCTTGATGCGGGGATGCTGGGCCTGGCCGCCGATGCGCGACACGGATAGTCCAATATCAATGGCCGGACGAAAACCACCGGCAAACAGATTCCGGTCCAGGTAAACCTGGCCATCAGTGATGGAAATCAGATTGGTGGGAATGTAGGAGGCGATCTCCCCGAGCTGGGTTTCAACGATGGGCAACGCCGTCATGCTGCCGCCACCGTGAGCAGCATTCAGACTGGTCGCCCGCTCTAAAAGCCGTGCGTGAACGGAAAAAATATCACCGGGGTAAGCCTCCCGGCCTGGTGGTCGCCGCAATAACAGGGACAATTCCCTATAGGTGCGGGCGTGAGTGGAAAGGTCGTCATAGATCACCAACACATCACGACCCTGACGCATCCAGAATTCTGCGATGGCGCAGCCGGCAAATGGGGCCAGCTGCTGTAGTCCCGGTAGGCCGGTCGCTTCAGCCACCACCAGCGTGGTGTAATCCAATGCGCCGAATTCCTTCAGGGTTTCCATGACATTGACCACGGTGGACCGTTTCTGTCCGATCAGCACATAGACGCAGTAGACATCCTGCCCCTGCTGGTTGATCACCGTGTCGATGGCAACAGAGCTGCGTCCCAAGCCTTCGTCACCAATTAACAGTTGGCGCTGTCCCCGGCCAATAGGAATCATGGTGTCGATGATTTTGATGCCGGAATACAGCGGTTTGTGAACAAAATCCCTGGCCACAATGGGTGGGGAAAGTGCTTCCAGGGGCTGCCAGCATGTATGGGTGGGCGGCTCGCCGCCATCTAAAGGCCTGCCCAGAGGGTCTATTGTTCTGCCGAGCAATGCATCGCCCACCGGCACACTGAGCGGGTGTCCCGAACGCTGCACAGTCGTGCCGGAGGTCAGCGTTTCTGTCTCCAGCAGTAGAATGGCGCCGATCATATTCTCGTTGAGGTCGAACACCATGCCGCGACTGCCATCGTCAAACAGCAGTACGTCGTCCATGGCTGCCGACGGCAAGCCGGTGATCCAGGCAATACCGTCCCCTACAGAGACTACAGTTCCTTGTTCCTGAATACGCAGGCCGGGCTGGTAAGTGTCCAGCCATTCTGATTGACGTTGCAACAGGCTGGTTTCCGGGGCGGGGCTTTCTCCGTGAATGCCTCCGTGAACGTCGCGGTGAGCCTCGGCGTTAATTTTGTCGGTACTACTGCTCATGGTGACTCAGTTCCGAGAATCCACGCAGCTCATCGCGCAGGTTGGCGGCTAATACCCAGGCACCCATGGTGATATGCAAGCCGGCCAGCAGCGTTGGGTCTTCCTTAAATTGCAATGTTGCGGTCCAGCCATTGTGACTGAGTACTTGCTGAAGTTGTTGGCGTTGCTGTTCCTGCATTGGATAGGCGCTGATGATGGTAATGATGTTGGATGGCGCCCCGTTGTGGGCGAGCAATGTGGCCAGACGTTCTGGTGGCAATTGCTGCAGCTCGGCGATGGCCAATTCAACCAGCCTGTTCTCGGTCTCCGGAGATGCGACTTGAGCCAGTAATTTACCCGCAAAACGAGCGCCCTGAGCAAGTGCGCTTTCCTCTACTTTGCGTTGGGCATCCGCTTGGCGGCGGGTTTCCGCAACCCGAACTTTTTCCCGCTCCTGCTCCAGCGTATCCCTCAGTGCGGACATTTTCTGAGCGCGTTCCGCATCCAGTTCCCTGTTAAGGGTATCCCGTGCTTGCTGGCGCTCCTGCTGCCAGTGTTCCAGTCGCGCCTCATACTGCTGCTTCAGTTTTTCAGCATCATCGTTCAGCGTTTTGGCGTCGCTGAGGGTTTTCTCGACGCCTTCCTGACGCTTGGCGATGACGCCCAGCACCGGCTTGTAGAGAAAGTGCTTGAGAATCCAGATTAGCACCAGGAAGTTGATGATCTCGAGCAGAAAGGTAGACCAGCTCAATTCCACGGGTAGTTTCCTTGTTGATCAGATGGCTGCATGTTGTGTATCCCCAACGACTAGGTGAGGTATTCCAGCAGGGGGTTGCGGAACAGGATGATCAGTACAATCACCAGCACATAGATAGCCAGGGATTCGATCATCGCCAGTCCGATAAACAGGGTGCGCATGATCGAGCGTTCCGCCTCCGGCTGCCGGGATAGGGCCTCCAGCGCGCGGCTGATGGCCCAGCCCATGGCGATAGCCGGTCCCATGACCCCCAGTGAAACGCCAAAAACGGCGGCGACTGTGGATGCCAGGCTAAAGGTGGATAGGTCAGTCATCGGAATCTCCTTGCCCTTCTGAAGGGGATGATTGTTCAGGTTGTTGACGGGATTGTTGTGACTGGATGCCGCCGGCCACATAGATCAGTGCCAGCATGCCAAAAATGTAGGCCTGCACCAGTGCCTCGATAATGTGCAGCATCAGGATGGGTACAGGGGCCAGAAACCCTGCCACCAGCAGGATCAGCAGCGCCGCCATTTCCAGGCTCATGATATTGCCGAACAGTCGCACGGCCAGTGCCACGGTACGGGTTACTTCGCTGATCAGATGGAACGGCAGCAGGATCGGACTTGGCGACAGGTAATGACGCAGATAATTTCGAATGCCCTGGATACGAATGCCAAACCAGTGAGTCGATAGAAACACCAATATGGCCAGGGCAGCGGTGGCGGAAAGATCTCGGGTGGGGGAATGCACCCCGGGTATCAACCCACAGAGGTTAGCGATGACAAGAAAAATCCACAGACTGGCTACCAGTGGCATGATTTCCTTGGCGTGTTGCGGCGCAGCGTCCGCCACCGCATCTTCGATGACCGAAACAATCCCCTCTACAGCGGATTGCAGTGGACCGGGATTGTCGACACTGAGGTGCCGTGACACCAGCCAGGCAGATAGCCAGATAACACCCATGATGACCCAGGTGGTCACCACGGTCGCCGTGATCTCAATGGGGCCCAATTGGAACAGGGGTTGGATCATGACCTCCGGGTTATCCATAGCGCTATTCCCGAATGAACAGGTAGACGTTGAGGGCGCCGATCATCACGCCGACCAGAATCAGGCTCACGGTCCAACGGCTGGAGTAGGCGGTGGCCAGACCGTCCAGCCATTGACCCAGATAGGCCCCGCCGACCACTGGCAGCACAAACAGCAGTCCAAGGGTGCCGATGTAAACCGTCTGGCCGAGCAGTGTGGGCCGCTCCCGCTCGGCTTTTTTCATGCGCCTGACCTGGCGTTCCACCTGCTTTCTCAGTTCATCCGGGTGTGGCATGGCTCATCCTTCCCCTGTTGGAATTCAGTTCCCATAGCCGTTTGAGAACTTCTTTCTCCATACG
>JBFICU010000207.1:0-3714 GCA_041581855.1 Porticoccus sp.
AAATCCCGCTCCCTGGCAGGACTGAGAATTGGTCTGGCGGTGGGTAATGCTGAATTGATTGAAGCGCTAGAGCGGGTAAAAAACAGTTTTAACTCTTACCCGTTAAGTCACTTTGCCATTGCTGGTGGCGTGGCGGCTTTTGAGGATGAGGCGTACTTTAAGAGAATTTGTCGGCAGGTGATCGACGGTCGAGAGCAGTTGGTAACCGATCTGGCTGAGTTGGGGTTTCAGGTATTGCCGTCAGCGGCCAACTTTATCCTGGCCCGTCACCCGCAGCAGGATGCCGGAGAATTAATGGCACAGTTGCGCCAACGTGGCATTATCGTCAGGTATTTCAACCAACCGCGCATTGAGCAGCATCTGCGTATCACCATAGGCACTGCGGAGCAGAATGGTCGGCTGGTGGCGGCGCTGCAACAATTGATCGGCTGATATTTTCCTAGCTGCCTGAGGATGGTCGGGTTCCGGCCACCGCCATAATCGTACTTTTTTCCCCCTCCCGGACCACTTCCAGTTTGACCGAATCTCCTGGAGACAGGTCGGCAATCAGATTCATGCTGCGCTCATTATCAATCACCCAGTTGTCGTTAATGCGGGTGATGATATCGCCCGGCTGTAAACCTGCCAGATGCGCGGGGCTGTTCATATAGATATTGGTGATGACCAGTCCGGAGGGAGGGTCGAGGTTCAATTGCAGCGCCGCTTCCCGGGTAAGGGGGCGGGCTTCTACGCCGAGCCATCCGCGGATGACATAGCCGTTTGCGACGATATCCTGCAATACCTTCATGGCGGTATTGGCCGGAATGGCAAAGCCAATGCCTACGGAATAGCCGGTGCGATCCAGGATGGCTGAGTTGATGCCAAGCAAGTTGCCGCGAGCATCAACCAAGGCACCGCCAGAATTGCCCGGATTGATGGCGGCATCGGTCTGGATAAAGTTTTCAAAAGTGTTGAGGCCCAGTCCATTTCGGCCTGTAGCGCTGACAATACCTTGTGTTACAGACTGGCCTACTCCGAATGGGTTGCCAATGGCGAGCACCACATCGCCCACCCTGGCCTGTGAGGGGTCGCCGATTTTCGCCGGGGTCAAACCATCAAGGTCGACCTTAAGTACGGCCAAATCAGTATCTGGGTCACTGCCTACCACTTTCACCATGGCTTCGCGGCCATCCTGCAGCTGTACGACAATCTCGTCAGCACTTTCCACCACGTGATTATTGGTGAGGATGTAGCCCTCTTTGGTAAGAATCACGCCAGACCCCAGTGAGGACTCCATGCGCTGCTGTTGAGGTAAGTTGCTACTGTTAAAGAAGCGGCGGAAGAAGGGGTCGTCCAGAAGGGGGTGGCGGGGGCGCGCCAGCGTCTTTTGAGTGTAGATATTTACCACCGAAGGAGCTGCGCGCCGAACGGCTGCGGCATAAGAGGCGGGACCTTCCCAGCTGTCGCTCACGTCCGGGGATAAGCCGCCAGTTTCCATGCCATTATGATGGTTCAGTGCCTGGGGAAACAACAATAGGGCGAGGGCTGCCATGAGCAGACCGGCAACGGCGGGCCAACTGATGTAACGCAAAACTCGGTATAGGGTGGACACGCACCTCTCCTCTTTCTCACAAGTTGGACATTATGTCACAAAGCAAGCCTGTTCGAGGCGGTGGTCATAGTGGGAAAAGGAGGGTGGATACGAAGAGATTAGGGCACCCTCATAATCCGGGTGCCTCATCAACAAATTAGCTGACCTTGAAAGTCGGGTCATCTTCGTCGGTTACTACGCTTGCCACATCATTGGCGACTTTCAGATGGCGACCCTCGAAGCGTTTATCATCCTTGAGCCCGTACTCTTCGCTGAGAATGCCGCCGGGTACTTTTGGGGCATAGTCCTTGGGTGGCTCGGGTAGTTCGGTAAGAGGCAGGTTGCTCTCTTTTAATTGGCCAAAGCCAGCATCCACCATTTTTCGGCTGGTCTCCGGGTTGGCTAGACGCATAGCCGATGATGACAGGTGCTCATGTACATCGCGGTAGCTGTGCGAAAGGTCGTTAAACAGCTTGGCTGTCTTGGCAAAGTGCTCGGTAACCTCATGCTGGTAGTCTCTCAGCTGTTCCTGCGCTTCTTCCAGTTTGTTTTCGGTCTCTTTCCGCTGTTGCTCTTTGGGGTGGAGTGTGCGGCCCAAGAGTAGGCCAATGAACAGGCCGGCGGCAAGACATAACAGGCCGGTGAGCAATAGTGTTGTAGTATCCAACTGACGGTCCCCCAAGTATTTCTTTCATTTCTAGGAACATAGTCTGAAAGAACGCGGGACGCTAGGCAACAGTTTTCGGCTTGGTGCGTTTGTGGGCGTTAACATTGGTTGCTAATCAGACTGTGCGCAGCTACAGTTCCCGGCCTATCGTTTTTCAGCAATTGTCGACAATACATCAGCTTATGATTTGGGCCAGTTCCAGCGTTTGCCTGTCACCCCAGCAGCGGTACCAGCAAGACTTGCAGCAGCAAGGGTTTAACTATGACCCTTCTCAGGAAAAAGCTGTTGCGCTGTTGCAACTGCTCTATGAGCGGCTTACTGCGCCGGTGCCTCAGGCAAGAGGAGGGATGTGGGCGCAGTTGAAAAGCCGTTTTCAGTCCCCTCAGCCAGTGGAGCCGGTAAAAGGACTCTATTTTTGGGGTGGTGTTGGGCGGGGTAAAACCTACCTGATGGATAATTTTTACGAGTCATTGCCATTTCCTGAGAAAATGCGGGCCCATTTCCACCGTTTTATGCGGCGCGTACATCGGGAGCTAAAGCTGCTTAAAGGTGAAAAAAATCCACTGGAAAAAGTGGCGGACAATATTGCCCTAGAAGCCAGGGTGATTTGCTTTGATGAATTCTTTGTCGCCGACATCACCGATGCGATGTTGCTGGGTACGTTGCTGGAAATGCTGTTTGCTCGAGGTGTGACGCTGGTGGCCACGTCCAATATTGTCCCCGATCGTCTCTATGAAAATGGCCTGCAGCGCCAACGTTTTCTGCCTGCCATTGCATTGTTGAACCGGCATACCCAAGTAGTGAATGTTGATGGTGGCGTGGATTATCGATTGCGAGCACTTGAGCAGGCAGAGCTTTACCATACGCCATTGGGTGCTGAAGCAGATAACGCCTTGATGTGGGCTTTTGAAAATCTGGCACCGGTTGCTGGCGAGGTGGAGGAGGCTGTTGATGTGGAGGTGGAAGGGCGCAGAATTTCCTGTCGTTTTATCTCCGAGGATGTTATTTGGTTCGATTTTGACGTGATTTGTAATATCCCGCGAAGCCAGAATGACTATATTGAGTTGGCTCGTGAGTTTCACGCTGTTCTAGTGGATAATGTGCGGCAGATGGGGCGCAAGAATGACGATCAGGCTCGGCGTTTTATCAATATGGTGGATGAGTTCTACGACCGTAACGTAAAACTTGTTTTGGCCGCCGAAGTGGAGATGGCAGCGTTATATACTGACGGCAAACTCAACTATGAATTTGAACGCACTCGCAGTCGACTTCTCGAGATGCAGTCCCACGAGTATTTGGCGCGACCTCACCGACCATAGGTCGCCCGATGTAGGTGTAAATCCGGCCTGTTCAGCGGGCTGATTTTTCAATTAAAAAATATCCTTGAAAAGGCTATGGGCGATCTGTAAAATGCGCCCTCCTTTTGGTAAGGCCAAAAAGTTCAGGCAGGAAAAGATGAAAACATTTATTGCGAAGC
>JBFICU010000208.1:0-3706 GCA_041581855.1 Porticoccus sp.
CCGACAGTTTGTTTTCCACCAGTGTGAAATCTGAAATGGAATCCACGTCAACAGCGGCATTGCCGTATGGCAGGGTGACGGCGCTGAGCTTTAAGCCCAGTTTTTTTGACAGCCGAGCCAATGCTTCATCCCGCGACAGTAGTCCAAGCCGATAGCGAAGCACCGACCACCACCCCAGCAGGCCAATCAGGATAATGGGCTTTTTGCGCTGGTTTTCAATTTTTCGCCAAAAGTCAGCTATTTTCCGTCCCTCGGGGGTTAGGAAAGCAAACAAGTTGCAGTTGCAGTACTCGCCGTCCCGAAAACGGAGCACAGTCTTTTTCATCATGGGGAAGCTGGCGTGAACCAGTGGGTAGGGGGCCATCCCGACGGTAACATCGGCTCCTGTCGCCAGACTCTCCCGACAAAAGGTATCAACAATTTCTGCATTGAGTAGCGGGTGATCCGCTGTGGTGAGCAGGCATTTTTGGTCAGCAGGCACTTCACTCATGACACGGAAAGCACTGGTGCTGGGGGTGGCTTCGGGGCTGCGCCATGTTATTTGTTCTTTGGCTATGCCATGGCTGATTCGATCATCTGAATCCACCGCTGTCTTTTTCGGGCCAGACAACCAGACACCGGAGACAAACTGTGAAGATTCCAGTGCGTCCAGCACCCTGTGAATCATTGGTCTACCGTTAATTTCGATTAAGGCCTTGCACTCTGCGCCGTGAAAATCGCGCAGGGGGTCCGCTGCGCTACGCTCGCCTGCCAGCACAATGGCAGTGAACGTGTTGTTGTTTGGAGAATCAGTCATGGAATTTTTCTGGTTATAACTGCTTTTGATAGACGCGGTACTTTTTGTACTGCTTACCACCTATCGATTCAATAATATTGCGCATGCCATCGTTGTTTTCCAGAATCCATCCCATCTCAACGTTTTCAATGCCTCGTTTTACCAATGCTGTTCTTACCGCATCAATCACCATAAAGGCCAAGGTCGGGCCCAATCGAGCGTGTTGATATTCCTTACGCACACCCATTAATGGGACGCGAGCGGTGAGGGGGTAACGCACCTTGAGACGCCAGATGAGTTTGAGCCAGCCGAACGGTAGCAGTCTGCCTTGAAGATCTTTGGCCGCTTCGTTGATGTTGGGCAAGGCAACAATAAAGGCTACGGGACGGCCATCAATTTCCGCAATCTGGACATAATCGTCATCGAGCAGAAAGGTAAGGGTTTTTGCCATATCCGAGAACTCTGCCTCGGTAAAAGGGACAAATCCCCAGTTGTTGGACCAGGCGTCGTTGAAGATATCACGCATGATCTCAAATTCTTCAGCCAGCTGTTTGTGGCGCAAACAGCGTACCGTGACAACGTTGCCGGTTGTGTCCACCAGTTTTTGCATCACTTTGGGGGTAACAAAATCCGGGTGAATGGTGTAAGTCAGCAAGTCTTTGGTTTTTTGGTAACCCTGCTCTTCAATTCGGTTAGCGTAGTGAGGCAGGGCATGTCCCATCATGACGAAGGGCGGGGCTTCAAAGCCTTCGACCAGCAGGCCAACTTCTTCATTAATGGAAAGATTAAAAGGGCCCTGGATTTCAGTCATGCCCCTTTGCCTTAACCAGTCCTCGGCAGTTGCCAGCAATGTTGAAAATACGGCGGCATCATCTTCGCCTTCAAGCATGCCGAAATAGCCGAGCTTGTGGCCATCGTGTTCTTGCGGATAGAGCTCGTCGATTTGAGCGGTAATGCGGCCCACGACTTTACCGTTTCTGGTTGCCGTCCAGGCTTGGCACTGGGCATGTTCAAAGAAGGGGTTTTTGCCAAAAACGCGAATGGATTGTTCCAGCTCCAAAGGGGCAATCCAGTGGGGATCGCTGCGATACATTTTCTTTGGCAGGCGGATAAAGTCGCGCTTACCTCTCCGGTCATGTACGGGTGTAACGATGATATCGGTATCATGTCCCATAAGCGCGAGTCCGGAATGGCAAATGTTAAAAAAGCGAGGAGTATACAGTCCGGTTTTTGAGCCGACAACCAATGCTACTTGCTCCGCTTTCTTGTAAAGGGGGCCTTTTATTGATACGCCTGCTGCGTCTATCTTGTGCTCGGTCGCTGCATGGTTTTCTTAGAGTTTGCTTAAGATTTCCTTAAGGTTTCCTTAAGTATCAATGCTTAGACTTGCGACGACTTCCACTGTATGGTTGATTCGTGACTGGAATGTTATTGAGCTTGGCATAAGTCAGCCATTTTTTTATGAAGATTGCTCTGATTTAGCATCTGATGTGCATACGGTATTCGACACTGGGCCAGTGAGGCCTTTAAAATGTCAGCCTGACCGATTGGTTGGGTTGTGAATAGAAGTAGGCTATCTAATAGCAGAATGCCGAGCAGGCTTGGATAATAGGTTATTAAGGTGAGGAATCCTTAGTGCAGCTTGAACCAACACCGACTTCCCACGAACTCCCTTTTCGCCCTGCTAACTTTGCTTCGCTTCCTGCTGCCCTCGACTACGCTGCCAAGGGCGAAACCGGCGTCAATTTTTATACTGGTCGTGGCTCTATCTACAGCCAGATGAGCTATAGGCAGTTGCGTGATGACGCTGTAGCACTTGCAAAAAAATTATTAAAACAGGGGTTTGCCAAGGGAGACCGGGTTGCCTTGGTGGCGGAAACGGCTCCGCACTTTCTGTGTTTCTTTTTTGCCAGCCAATACGCAGGACTGGTTCCCGTTCCACTTCCGGCTGCGGTGAAACTCGGCGCTCATAGCTCTTACGTGTCACAGTTGCACCGGCTTTTGAAAGCATGTGATGCGCAACTGGCGGTAGCTTCTGAAGGATACCTTTCGTTCCTCAAGGAGGCGAGTGAAGGGCTGCCCATTCGCATCGTAGATCAACCAGAAGCATTTTATGACATGCCCAGTGCTGACGATGTCACGCTTCCGGAGGTAGACCCCAACGATATTGCTTATCTTCAATATACCTCTGGTAGTACCCGTTTCCCGAAAGGGGTGATGATCAAACATTGCACGGCCATGAGTAATCTTGCCGGCATTATCGTCCATGGGGTCAAGGTGCAGCCGAAAGACCGCTGTATGTCCTGGTTACCTTTTTATCACGATATGGGTTTGGTCGGTTTTGTATTTGTTCCCGTTGCCGCCCAATTGTCGGTTGATTATCTGGACACGCTTGAATTCGCCATGCGCCCTCGGCAGTGGTTGAGTCTGTTAACCAAAACACGCGCAACGATTTCCTTCAGCCCATGTTTTGGTTATGACCTCTGTGCGCGCAGGCTTCGCAATGGTGAAGCCAGTAATTATGATCTCAGCAATTGGCGTGTGGCGGGTATTGGTGCCGAAATGATACGAACCCGCAGTCTGGATCTTTTTGCCGAGGTATTGGCTCCTGCTGGCTTTAATCCCAAGTCGTTCCTTGCCTGCTATGGTATGGCTGAATGCACCCTTGGCGTCAGTTTTTCACCCTTGGGGCAAGGTTATTCGACCGACTATGTCGACCATGAAAAGCTGCTGAATCACCACAAAGTGGTTTTGATCGATGAGAACGATAAACGCTTAGGGCGCCACTTTGTTAACTGTGGCACGCCTCTTCCTGACTACAAGGTAGAGGTTCGTGATAAAGAAGGAAATGTACTCGGTGATAACAGCACCGGGCTTATTCATTTGTCAGGCCCCAGCGTGATGTCCGGATACTTTGGCATGCCGGAAGAG
>JBFICU010000209.1:0-3703 GCA_041581855.1 Porticoccus sp.
CGCATCGAAGCCGGCCATAATGTTCAGCATCAAGGCGCAGTCTTCTGCGGTGCGGGCCATCGGGCCGCCCTGATCGAGACTGGAGGCGAAGGCGATCATGCCCCAGCGGGACACCCGGCCATAAGTAGGTTTCAGGCCGGTAATGCCGCAGAGCGCCGCGGGTTGGCGAATGGAGCCGCCGGTATCGGTAGCGGTTGCCGCCGGCGTCAGTCGCGCGGCGATGGCCGCTGCGGAACCGCCGGAGGAGCCGCCGGGCACGCAGTTGATATCCCAGGGATTTTTCACCGGGCCGTAATAACTGGTTTCGTTGGAGGAGCCCATGGCGAACTCGTCCATATTGGTTTTGCCCAAGATGACGGCGCCAGCATTGGCGAAGTTTTCGACCACGGTGGCGTCGTAGGGCGGCACGAAATTGTCGAGCATTTTTGAGCCGCAACTGGTGCGTACACCATTGGTGCAGAAGATGTCCTTGTGGGCCATCGGCACACCACAGAACAGCGGGGCGTTGCCGCTGGCCCGCTGCCGGTCGGCGGCTGCGGCACTGGCCAGCGCGGCTTCGGCTGTGACGGTGATAAAGCTGTTGTACTGACCGTCCATCTGCTGGATGCGGTCAAGAAAATGGCGAGTGATTTCCACACTGGAAAAATCGCCGCGGTTCAGTCCGGCAATAATGTCGGCAAGCGTTTTGTTATGCATGGCTGATCGGCTGCCTCACTCGATCACTTTCGGGACCAGATAAAGGCCCGCTTCGGTGGCGGGGGCGATTGCCTGAAAGGCCTCCCGCTGGTTGGTTTCGGTCACCACATCGGGGCGCAGACGCTGCACCGCATCGGTAGGGTGGGCCATGGGCTCGACGCCCTCGGTATCGGCGGCCTGCAACTGGTCCACCAGCGCCAGCACGTCGGCGATGCTGCGGGTGGTCTCGGCGATGGTCGCTTCATTGAGTTCGATGCGCGCCAGTTCTGCGAGCTTTTCGATGTCTGCACGTTCGATAGTCATGGTATAGTTTCTGCGCTGTGAACAGAGACGGCCAGAACCTGATTTTCGGCCTGACGAAATGAGGGGCGTAAGTTACCACATCCGCTTCGACAGGGGTACTGTGAAACGGCATTCCAGTTGTGATTTTTCTACGGGATCAAGGACTTAAACCTTGCCCTCAACGCCTGCGATTGATAGAGTCGCGGGTTTTCGGAACCATCGGTCGGGCGCGTTGTTGCGTCCGGCCAACAAGGGAAAAGATAGATGTTGAAACGACTGCGCGGTGTTTTCTCCAACGACCTGTCCATCGATCTGGGCACCGCCAATACACTGATTTACGTACGCGATAAGGGCATTGTGTTGAATGAGCCGTCCGTGGTTGCTATTCGTCACCAGCACGGCCAGAAAGTTGTCGAGGCCGTGGGCGTGGAAGCAAAGCGCATGCTTGGCCGCACACCGGGCAACATTACCGCCATTCGCCCCATGAAAGACGGTGTCATCGCCGACTTTCAGGTTACTGAAAAAATGCTGCAGCACTTTATCAAGAAAGTGCATTCCCACAGTTTGATTCCGCCAAGCCCGAGAGTGCTGATCTGTGTGCCCTGTATGGCCACCGAAGTGGAAAAACGCGCCATCCGTGAGTCCGCCTACAGTGCTGGCGCACGGGAAGTGTTCCTCATTGAGGAGCCGATGGCGGCAGCGATCGGTGCAGGTATGCCGGTGGATGAGGCCTGCGGTTCCATGGTGGTGGATATTGGTGGCGGTACGACGGAGATTGCCATCCTGTCCCTGAATGGCGTGGTGTTCTCTGATTCCGTGCGTATCGGCGGCGACCGCTTTGATGAATCCATCAGCAATTTTGTGCGCCGCAAATACGGCAGTGTGATTGGTGATACCACCGCTGAACGTATCAAGATGGAAATCGGCAGTGCCTACCCGGCCAGCGAGGTGCGCGAGATAGACGTGCGCGGTCGCAATTTGGCAGAAGGGGTGCCGAAGAGCTTTACCCTGAACAGTGACGAAATTCTCGAGGCATTGCAGGAGCCTCTGGCGGCCATCGTGCAGGCGGTCAAGCGGGTGCTGGAACAGTCGCCGCCTGAGTTGGCCTCGGACATCGCCGAAACGGGCATTGTCTTGACGGGTGGCGGTGCTTTGCTTCGCGATCTGGATCGGTTGTTGACCCACGAAACCGGCCTGCCGGTGATTGTGGCGGAAGATCCGCTGACCTGTGTTGCCCGTGGCGGCGGCAAGGCGCTGGAAACGATGGAGAAACGTCGCATGGATGTCATGTCATCCTGACGACGGGGTCTCTGTTCCAGCCCCAGGAACCTGTTTAATCACTGCGGAGTAGCCCTATCAAAAACCTTTTTTCCAAGGGTTCTTCTCCGGCGCAGCGTGTGCTGTTGTTGGTGGCTGCCGCGCTGTTGCTACTTTTTCTCGACAGTTTCACTCCTTGGTTGCAGCCTGCCCGTAAGTGGCTGGCGGAAGCGACTGTGCCTCTCTACTGGGTGACCAGCCTGCCTTCTCGTCTCAGTGAATACGGGGATGAATCTGTGGTGGGCCGCCGTCAGCTCGAGGAAGAAAACGAACAGCTGCGCACCGAGTTGCTGATTCTCAAAGGTCGGATGCAGCGCATGACGGAAGTCGTGGCTGAGAATGTCCGACTGCGTAATTTGTTGAATGCCACAGAAATGCTCAAGGATCGGGTGCTGGTGGCCGAATTGATAGGGGTCTCCCCTGATCCAACCCGTCATACCATCATCATTAATCGTGGCGAAGAGCAGGGTGTCTTTGTTGGACAGGCCCTGCTGGATGCCGACGGTTTGATGGGCCAGGTGATTGAGGTTTATCGCAGCAGTAGCAAGGTGTTATTGATCACGGACAGTGCCCATGCAGTGCCGGTGCAGGTGGTGCGCAATGGCGGACGCTCTATTGCTGAAGGCATGGGTGAGTTCGATAAGCTGTCACTGCGCTATGTGCCCCCCACCACGGATATTGTGGTGGGAGACAAGTTGGTCAGCTCTGGTCTCGGCGGACGCTTTCCGGCGGGGTATCCCGTTGGCACTGTTACTGTGGTCCAGACCATTCCCGGTGAATCCTATCTTGAGGTGAAGCTGGTGCCAGCGGCACGGATCGATCGCAGTCGCCATTTGCTGTTGCTGTTTTCAGCGGTGGAAACTCTTGGAGCGGGTGATCTTGGAGGAGAATGATCCCTTCATCTATTTCTGGAGTGTGCTCAGCCTGGTGCTGGTCTTACTGCTACAGATTGTCCCGTTATCACCATTTTTAGCCCATTGGCGCCCCCAGTTTGTACTGTTGGTTGCCTTTTACTGGCTGTTTCGTGCGCCAGCCCTGCATGGCATTGTCTTTGCCTGGCTATGTGGTTTGGCTCAGGATGTGGTATTGGGTGAGCTAATTGGCCGCCATGCCTTGGCCTTCGCGCTCTGCGCCTACTTATTGCAACTGATGCAGCAGCGCTTTCAGTATCTGCGGATATTTCACCAGCTAGTGTTAGTCCTACCTTTGGTGCTATTGCACCAGCTGTTAACCCACAGTATCACTTTGTTGCTGCGTTCGGGGTGGCAGGGGGAGTTGCTGGTTGCTCCGGCTTTCTCTTCATTGTTGGTTTGGCCGTTGCTAAGCTGGTTACTGAATTGGTTTGGCAAATCGACGCCTTATGAAGATGAGGAAATTTCCTCATCCTGATGGGCGGCGGGAGTTCTGA
>JBFICU010000210.1:0-3694 GCA_041581855.1 Porticoccus sp.
TTCGGGTCGGCAGCCAACGCGCGATCAAGAGCATCGCCCGCAGCCCCCGCGAATCGGTTGCCGGAGGCGAAATAGACAGCCTGGGCATATTCAGCAAGGAGTTCGGCATCATCCGGATTCAACTTCACCGCCTGCTGATAGGTAGCCCCAGCCTGCAGAAAGTCGCCTTCTTCCAGCTGCAAACGCGCCAGGGTGACCAGATAATAAACATTATCCGGTTGGCTCTGCAGGCGCCTGGCGATACGCTGCTGTAATTGGTGCCGCAAAGCCGTGTCGGCCTCGACATCAAGATTGCCCTCAGCCCGCTGCTGCATCAGCGAAGTGATCGACACATCGTCGCTGGAGCCAAGCACTTGATACAGGCTGAAGGACAACAACGGTATCAGTAACAGCCCGGCCAGCAAGAGCCAGGCGCCACGGCCACTGGCCACCGGTCGCTCCCCAATGCCTGCTTCGTCGGCCAACAACAGTCGCTGCTGTTCCGCCACCAGTTCAGCGTGCTGAACTGCGTCAATTTCACCGGCAGTCAGCTGACGGTCCAGCTCCACCAGTTGCTCCCGGTATAACACCACATTGGCGTGAGCAGGCTCACCAACCTCCGGAGCAGATGGTTTCTTCAACAACGGAAAAATGACGAAGATCGCTGCTATCAATGCCAGCAGCGCGAGTACTAGCCACATCAGCGATTGCCCCCGTTGCCGTCGAGAGTATTGTTATCCGCTGATGCTGTATCTTTCAGCAATGCTTTCAGCTTGGCTTGCTCATCGCCCTCCAGAGCAGTATCCGCGACAGGTATAGCCTGACGACGACGCACCAGAAAAATGACGCCCAGACCTATCAGCACCAGTAGACCGGGCGTCAACCATAGCACCAGAGTGGCCCGCTTCACCGGTGGCTTATACAGCACAAATTCACCATAGCGTGCCACCAGGAAGTCGACAATTTCCTGGTCAGTCTTGCCTTCTTCCAGCATCTTGTATATCTCGTCGCGGAGGTCCGCAGCAATCGGGGAGTTGGAATCTGCAAGGTTTTGGTTCTGGCATTTGGGACAGCGCAGCTCGTTCACCAACACCTGGAACCGCTGCCGGTGATCCTCAGTGGAAAACGTTTTGACATCTACCGCACCCCAGCCCGGGACCGATACGAACAGCACCAACAACAACGACACATTGGCAAATAGGCGATTAAGCACAGTGTTTGATCCCGTCTTGTGAAAAGGGGTTGCGCAGAAATGGACCTTTACAGGTCTTCAATCACTTCTTTCGCAGCCCGGAAAGCTTCCTGCAAGGCTGGCGCGCCGATATAGGGTGCGGTATGTAACAGCACCTCGCGAATCTCTTCCGGGGTGCAGCCGTTGCGCAGCGCACCACGCACGTGTCCCTTGAGTTCAGCAGGCGCCTTGAGCGCAGCGAGCGCGGCAATCGTGATGATGCTTCGGGTTTTCAGCGGCAGAGTGTCCCGGGCCCAAACGGAACCCCAACAGTTTTCGTTGATGTAATCCTGCACTGGACGGGTAAACTCCGTAACGGCATCCATAGCCCGGTCTACGAACTCATCACCCATCACCTGGCGGCGTACTTTCATGCCGCGCTGATAATCTTCTTCAGCCATGCTGTTTCCTCACTGAATCTGTTGCCATACTGGTAAAATTTTCTGAAGCCAGACGCGATCATCAATCACGCCCACGTGTTTGTAACGAATCGTGCCGGTTCGATCCACCACATAGGTTTCAGGTGCGCCAAACACACCCAGATCCAGACCCAATCGACCTTTCGCATCGATCACACTGAGTTCATAGGGGTCGCCTTTCTCCGTCAGCCATTTTTTGGCCTCGACAAGATCATCCTTGTAATTAAGACCAATAATCCGTACACCTTGTCCTGACAGTTTGTTGAGATAGGCATGTTCAACCCGGCAGGCAATACACCAGGTAGCCCAGACATTAAGCAGCGTAGGCTGTCCCTGTAAGATGCTCTGATCCACCTGCCGCTGTTCGTTACCCAAAACCGGCAATGAAAACACCGGCACAGGCCTATCGACCAACGCAGAGGGCATGGCGTTGGGGTCTCGCTCAAGGCCATTCAACAGAAACACGGCGAGGACCACAAACACCATAAGGGGAATAAATAATTTCAATCGGGACACTGCGCCCTACTCCTCACAAATTAGTGGTCAGCCCTTCGGTGGCAACCTCATTCACAGGTTGCCGACGGTAGCGCTTATCCAGTACTGCCAAGAGCGCGCCAATGGAAATTAGCAAGCCACCCAGCCATATCCAGCGCACAAAGGGCTTAATATGAATACGAACTGCCCAGGCATCACCCGCCAAGGGTTCACCCAGTGCGACATACAAGTCACGCATTAGGCCACTGCCGATGGCCGCCTCGGTCATAGTCTGCCCACTGGCCACATAACGACGCTTTTCCGGATGCAGCTGATCCACTAACCGTTCATTACGGGAGACCTTCACCAGCGCCTGATCGGCAAAATAGTTGGGTCCTTGCACACGACGCATTTCCACAAATTCAAACTGGTAACCCGCCACTTCAGCACTGTCACCAGGAGCCATTCGTACGTCCCGCTGCACGCTGTAGATGGTGGTCAACCCCACCCCAACGATAGAAACTGCCACACCAAGGTGGGCCAACACCATACCGTAATAACTGCCCCTTAAACGCTGCAAACCGAATAATCGGGAGCGAGTGTGGCCAGACTTCTGCCACAGATCCAGGATGGTCACACAGGCAACCCAGGTGGCAACAGCTACCGTTACAGCCGCCATCAGCGAGTAGTCATCCCCGAACAACAACGGAAACAGCCCCCCCACCAAGAGAGAAAGTATCAGTGGGATATTTAGGAAGCGACGTAATACGCCAAGATCATTACGCTTCCAGCGCAGTACCGACCCCACCGCCATCAACACAGCAAGCAACAGCATCAGCGGCACAAAAAACAGGTTGAAATAAGGAGGCCCCACAGAAATCTTGCCCCAGTCCAATACGTCGGCAATCAACGGATAAAGCGTGCCCAACAAAATGATCACCATGGCACTGATCAACAAAATATTATTGACCAGTAAAAACATTTCCCTTGATAACCCGTTGAAGCTGGCCGAACTTTTCACTGACGGACCACGGAGGGCATAAAGAAAAAGCGACCCGCCCACCACAATGGCCAGAAAAATCAGAATAAATATGCCCCGCTCCGGATCAGAGGCGAAGGCATGCACCGAGGTCAACACCCCCGATCGAACCAGGAAAGTACCCAGCAGACTCAGTGAAAAGGCGAAAATGGCCAGTAAAAGTGTCCAGCTGCGGAACACTCCACGTTTCTCGCTTACTGCCAATGAGTGGACTAGTGCGGTGCCAACCAACCATGGCATGAAAGAAGCATTTTCTACTGGGTCCCAAAACCACCAGCCACCCCAGCCCAATTCGTAATAGGCCCACCAGCTGCCCAGTGCAATGCCCAGGGTCAGGAACATCCAGGCCACGTTGGTCCACGGTCGTGTCCACCGCGCCCACGCAGCATCCATACGGCCTGCCAACAGCGCGGAGATGGAAAAGGCAAATGCCACCGAGAAGCCCACATAGCCCATGTACAACATCGGCGGATGGAATATCAGTCCCACATCCTGCAAGAGCGGATTGAGATCGGCACCCTCTCCGGGGTAGAACGGCAGACTTCGATCAAA
>JBFICU010000211.1:0-3674 GCA_041581855.1 Porticoccus sp.
AGGGTGACCGTTTTTCCCACGAGATGCGCATAGCGCTCGTCCGCAGGGTTCACTGCCACAGCCGTATCGCCGAGCATGGTTTCCGGGCGGGTAGTCGCCACCACCAGAAAGCCGCTGCCATCGGTGAGCGGGTATTTGAAATGCCAGAGGTGACCATTTTCTTCTTCGGAGATCACTTCCAGGTCAGAAATGGCGGTGTGCAGTTTCGGATCCCAGTTCACTAGCCGCTTGCCACGGTAGATCAGGTCGTCCCTGTAGAGGCGGATAAACACTTCCTGCACGGCCTTATAGAAGCCGTCATCCATGGTGAAACGCTCCCGGGACCAGTCCGGGGAGGCGCCCAGGCGACGAAGCTGTTGGGTGATGGTGCCGCCGGACTTCTCTTTCCACTCCCAGACTTTCTCGATGAATTTTTCCCGTCCCAGGTCATGGCGGGAAACTCCATCGGCGTCGAGCAACCGCTCCACTACCATCTGGGTGGCGATGCCGGCGTGGTCTGTGCCCACCTGCCATAAGGTGTTGTTGCCGAGCATGCGGTGGTAACGGATCAGCGCATCCATGATGGCTTCCTGGAAGCCGTGGCCCATGTGCAGGCTGCCGGTGACATTGGGCGGCGGGATCATGATGCAGTAGGGATCGGCTGAGGTATCGCCACTTGGCTGGAAATAGCCATTATTTTCCCAAGTCTGGTACCACTTGGTTTCAATATCCTGGGGATTAAAGGTCTTTTCCATGTCTACTCATCGGGGCTTGTTCAATAACTGGCTGACACCCTTGGTCGGGCGGCGGGAAAGATAAAGGCGGGAATTATAATGGTCAGGTCAGTCTGCGTCGATGTGGTTGTCGGGCAGATCGAGTTGGTCTTGCTCAATCATCTGTCGTAGTCGCTGCCGCAGTTGTTGTTCCAGCTTTGGCAGGTGTTCAGCCACCATCTCATCCAGCAGCCGTTCAAGCTCCGAGTTAGCCGGTTCTATGTCATCGGCCGGGTCCGCTTGCTGATTTGCCAGAGCAACAGCATTGGTGGTGGATGCTGGCGAGGTGTGGTGATGGGGGGCTATCGGCTCATCGCAGCTATCCGTGAGAATGGGAATGTCGAGGTCGTGATCATTCTCCGGTATGTCATAAAGTTCGTTGAGCAAAGGGATGTCATGCTGCAATTCCGGTCCCTCGTGAAGCGCGAAGTGTAGCTCGTCGAGCTCCTCGATAAGGGATTTTCGGGTTTGTCCGGTGCCGCTGGCATCCTGTGGCAAGATATCTACCTCATGCTGTGTGCGGAGAGTCAGGTGAGAGCTGTGTCGGCCAACAGGATTATTCCGGTTTGGTCAGGTCGTGGTATTGCATGGGATAGCCACGGCTTTTTAAAAAGCTCCAACGCTCACGTTTCTCATCAATGATCTGTTGATCATCGTAGACGATTTCAATGGCCTTCTCAAAACGGGAGAACCAGCCCGGGGCGCTCCTGGACAGGTTGATGAGGATGCCGTGGTGTTCACCCGGATCATCAGTATGGCTGATGGCTATCGCCGATGCGGGTACCGTTTCGATCGCATGGGGTAGAAACGCGCTGGGCTTGAAGGACCAGAGCAGTTCATCCAGTTGCCGGGAGGCCGCCTCATCGGGTGTGTGTAGCAGCACTGGTAGATTCTGTTGGTAAGCTTTTTCCGTCAAGCGACAGGCCAGTACCAGGGCCGCATCAAAATTGCCCGAGAGTTTGTAAAAGTTAATCTGGGTCACTGGCCCGCTTGCTCCATCAGGAATTGCATCAGTAGGGGAACAGGTCTGCCGGTTGCGCCTTTGTTGGCGCCGCTGTTCCAGGCGGTGCCAGCGATATCCAGATGCGCCCAGCGGTAGTTTTTGGTAAAGCGGCCAAGGAAGCAGGCTGCCGTAATCGTGCCGGCCTCGCGGCCACCGATGTTTGCCATATCGGCAAAATTACTTTTCAGCTGTTTGTCGTATTCTTTCCACAGAGGTAAACGCCAAACCCGATCGCCACTGGTGGTTCCGGCGGCTTCGAGCTGTTCGGCGAGTTCGTCATCATTGCTCATCAGGCCGCTGGCATGGTTGCCCAGTGCGGTCACACAGGCTCCCGTGAGGGTGGCGATATCCACTACCGCTGCTGGTTTGAAACGACCGGCATAGGTAAGGGCATCGCAAAGGATCAGCCGTCCCTCAGCATCGGTGTTGAGTATTTCAATGGTTTGTCCGGACATGCTGGTAACAATATCGCCGGGTTTGGTGGCGCGTCCGCCGGGCATGTTTTCCACGGTGGGGATGATGCCCACTACATTGAGTGGCAACTGACATTCGGCTACTGCCGTGAGAGTGCCCAGCACGCTGGCGGCGCCACACATGTCGTATTTCATCTCATCCATGCCGGCGCCCGGCTTCAGGCTGATACCGCCGGAGTCAAAGGTCACACCCTTGCCCACCAGTACGACTGGCTTGTCTCCACTCTTGCCGCCTTTATACTCGAGCACAATCAGCTTGGCGGGTTGTTCGGTGCCGGCCGTGACCGACAGCAACGATCCCATACCCAGTTCCTGCATTTGTTTTTCCGTGAGGATTTTACAACTCAGTTTGGCATGTTTACTCGCCAGGGCTTTGGATTGTGTTGCCAGATAGCTGGGGGTGCAGATATTGCCGGGCAAGTCTCCCAGTTCCCGGGCGCGGTTGATGCCGTTGGCGATTGCCGTGCCGAGTTCCAGCGAATGTTTGATCGATTCGAGCTCTTTGCGGGAAGGCAGGTTCAGCGTGACTTTTTTCAGTGTGCTGAGTTTTTTCTCCGCCGACTTGAAGGGATTAAATAGGTAGGTAGCTTCGCCGAGCATGCGGGCAAGTTGTTGGGCCTGCCAGGCGCTGTCACGGTTGCTGACGGCTATTCCCTCCAGGGAAACACAAGCCGATTTGACGGGCAGCTTCGTCAACTGCCCGGACAAACCTGCAGCCAGATTGAGGAAGGATTGTTCGTTGAGGCTGTCTTTGCCGGTGGAAAAAATCAACAGCCGCTCGGCAGCCAGTCCAGAAGGTTCGCTGAGTAGTAGAAAATTGCCCTCGGACTGTTTGATGTCACCTTTTTTAATCAGTCGGCCGATGAGGCCACCGGTTGCTTCGTCCACAGATTTTAGGTCGGGACTGTCGAGTCCAAGGGTGCTGTAGGCAACAGCGAGACATTCTGTTTTTCGGCTGATCAACTGACCTGCGAGGGCATTTACTTCCATGATGTTTCCATTGGCTGTGAGAGTGGAACAGAGTGCGAGACATTGGGAGTCTAATTCTGGATAATTGCCTCAACAACCCTTTTCAATATTGTTCAAGCATAACAGGGATAACCACTTGCTGATATTTCGCTATTTAGCAAAAGATCTGATGGCTACGACCTTCGGTGTGTCTCTGGCATTACTGCTAGTAATCGTTAGTGGACGGTTTGTCGGCTATTTGTCCGAGGCCGCGGCTGGCGATCTGGATGCGGGAATACTGTTTGCTGTTATCGGGTACCGCATTCCAGGTTTTTTGGAGTTGATTCTACCCCTGGCGTTTTTCCTGGGCATATTGCTGTCTTATGGCCGTCTCTATGTGCAGAGCGAAATGACGATCCTGGAAGCCTGTGGTATGTCTCAGCACAGGCTGGCTGTTTACACGTTTATCCCCGGGATTTTTGTTGCCCTGGTGGTGGC
>JBFICU010000212.1:0-3671 GCA_041581855.1 Porticoccus sp.
CGGAAAATAGTTAAAGTTCTCTGTTAGTTGCTTTGCGTAACCTCGGGAAAAGAAAACAAAAATGGGAATTTTCAGTTTTCTAGACCAGCAACCCAAAAGTTTATTGGGGCTGGATATAAGCTCTTCTGCTGTGAAGTTGTTGGAAATCAGCCGAAGTGGTAGCCGCTACAAGGTAGAAAGTTATCTGGTGAGGCCTCTTCCGCCAAACACCGTTGTTGAAAAAAATATCAATAACGTAGAGGCATTAGCGGAAACGATTCGCAAAGTAGTGTCTCAGGCAAAGGCTAAAGCTCGCGATACGGCAGTAGCTGTATCGGGGTCGTCAGTGATCACTAAAGTGATCGAGATGCCCGCGGATCTCAATGATCAGGCACTTGAAACCCAGATAGCGATCGAAGCCGATCAGTATATTCCCTACCCTCTTGACGAAGTTGCACTCGATTTCGAAGTCATTGGTCCCTCACAAAACAATCCCGAACAGGTAGACGTGCTGCTGGCGGCTTGTCGCCGGGAGAATGTCGATTCCAGGGCTGAAGCGCTGGAAATGGCAGGTCTTCACCCCAAGGTGGTTGACGTAGAAGTATTTGCGGTAGAACGCGCTTTCGAGTTGCTGGCCACACAGTTAGAAGAATTGGGTGAGCAAGTGGTGGCTATTGCCGATGTGGGCGCTACGATGCTGACGCTTAGTGTGCTGGTCAATGGCAAAACGGTTTATACCCGCGAGCAGTTGTTTGGTGGCAAGCAGGTGACCGAAGAGATTCAGCGCCGCTATGGTTTGTCTCTCGAAGAAGCCGGGCAGGCGAAGAAACAGGGTGGTTTGCCAGAGGATTACGTTACTGAGGTACTTGAGCCCTTTAAGGAAGCTCTTGTGCAGCAGATTTCCCGTTCGTTGCAGTTTTTCTTTTCTTCAAGCCAATACAACTATGTCGATCAGTTGATTATGGCTGGCGGTGTGTCTGCCATGGAGGGGCTGCGTGAAGAGGTTGAAGAAAAGTTGGGGCTGCCAACCATGGTTGCCAATCCTTTTGCGGACATGGAAGTGTCTGGAAAAGTGAATGCGGTTGCTTTGAGTAACGATGCTCCGGCCATGCTGATAGCGGCAGGTTTGGCGTTGAGGGGATTGGAATAATATGGCCAAGATTAACCTCCTTCCATGGCGTGAGGCCTATCGCGCCGAAAAGAAAAAGGAATTTATCACGCTGATCTGTGTAGTGCTGGTTGTGGCAGTGGTTGTGGCGTTTGGATGGGATCGTGTGGTTAAGGCCCAAATTGCCAATCAGGAAAGCCGGAACCAACTGCTCAAGAGCGAAATTGCCAAGCTTGATAAACAAGTCGCTGAAATCAAAGAGTTGAAAAAGCGCCGCCAAGATTTGCTTGATCGGATGCAGGTTATTCAGGAGCTTCAGGGCAACAGGCCGGAAATCGTAAAACTTTATGATGAGCTTGTTAGGGCTGTCCCTGATGGCGTTTACTTCACCAATATGACTTTAAAAGGCAGGCAAATTTCCCTTGTGGGGTATGCTGAGTCCAATAACCGTGTTTCTGCGCTGATGCGTCGTTTGGATGCATCCTACAAATTTGCAGAGCCAAACCTAACCAAAGTGCAGGCAGACCAGACGCTTGGTGAGGATGGTAGCCGCTTTGAAATGCGGGTTAAAGTAATCACGGCGCCGGTGGAAGATGTGTCCCCAGCCAAGGCTGAAGGAGAAGCATGATGGCCCTAAGCGATTCCTTTCAGCAGTTAAAAGATTTTGATATCTCAGATTTGGATTTTGAGACTATCGGTGTTTGGCCCTTTCCGGTTCGGGCAATCTTGCTTGTGCTGGTTTTTTGCGCCTTATTGGGTGGCACCTACTACTTTCACGTCAAGGATCTAGGCGTTGAGTTAGATCGGGTTCGAATGCAAGAGGTGAAACTCAAGCAGACCTTTGAACAGAAAGCCTTTCAGGCAGCCAATTTGGAGGCCTACAGAACACAGATGGCTGAGATGGAGAAGCTTTTTGGCGCGCTGTTGGCTCAGCTCCCAAGTGATACGGAAGTGCCGGGGCTATTGGAAGATATTACTGAGCTAGGTGGTGGCGCCAGCCTGAATATTGCCAGTATCACTTTGCAGCCAGAACGAGCGGCTGAGTTTTATGTGGAGCTGCCAATTAAGATTGTTGCTCAGGGTGGATATCATGATATCGCTGCGTTTGTTAGTGGTGTCGCAAGTTTGCCTCGCATTGTAACGCTGCACGATTACAGCTTGTCGTCGAGAGGAAATGGCGGTCTTCTGGCGTTAGAGATTGAAGCAAAAACGTACCGCTACAAGACACAGGAAGACTGAAAAATGGCCAAGTACTTCGGTTTGTTTTTTGTGGTCGCCAGCTGTGTCCTTGCTTCGGGATGCGCTGGTAATGGAGAGCACCAAGACTTACAAAACTTTATGAAGGAAGTGAAGGCGAGACCTGCGGGTGAAATAGAGCCTATTCCGACTTTTCGTGCTTATAAGAACTTTAGGTATGGTGCAATTGCCATGCGGAGTCCCTTTGAGGCGCCACTATTGATTGGTGCCGGCGAGAAATTTGCGGGTAAAAATACTGTGGATGCGCCGGATGAGTCTCGCAAAAAAGAGTATCTGGAAGCATTTAATTTTGCCGCGATAACAATGGTGGGCATATTGTCGAAAGATGGACAGATATGGTCACTTCTTGACGATGGAAGCGGTGGTATTCACCGAGTCACAGTAGGCAACTATTTGGGTAAAAACCATGGTCGCATTGCAGGAATCAGTGAGTCCAAGGTTGACGTGGTAGAAGTAGTTCCCGATGGGAAGGGGAAATGGGTCGAGCGTCCGCGGACTTTGGCTCTGAGAGAGAAGGACTAATCGATGTTTGGGGAATCTGAGATGAAAGGGTATCTGAAAAAGAGTGTGTTGATGCTGGCTGGGTGCATATTATCCCTGGGGGTGTCATCACAGGTATTGGCTCAGGTGACGCTGGAAGATATCAGTTTTGCGACCCTGCCTGGTGATCGGTTTGAGGTCAAAATGTCCTTCTCTGAAGCTCCTCCTGCTCCGGAGGGTTACACCATTGATAATCCAGCACGGATTGTTCTGGATTTGCCGGGGGTAACAAGTAATCTTGACAGAAAACACACCCTCTCTTTTGAAAATGCACGTAGTGCGGTACTGCTGGCAACGGCAGATCGCACTCGTTTGATACTTAATATGCAAGAAATTGCGCCTTATGAAACGCATGTTTCCGGTAATGTGATGACAATGGTGGTCGGCTCTGGTGAGGGAGTTGTTCGAACTGAAAAACAATCGACCATGGCCGCTGCGACCTCAACTCACAAAACTACTGGAGATCAAACATACAGTATAAAGTCAGTTGATTTTCGCCGTGGTGAAAAGGGTGAGGGGCTGGTGGTTATCGGCTTGTCAGATCCGTCTGTCAGCGTGGATATTTCACAGGCCGGCAATGATATAAAACTGAATTTTTTCCGCACAAGTCTTCCCGAAGTACTTGATCGTCGCTTGGATGTGGTGGATTTTGCCACGCCAGTGAAAGAGGTGGATACCACCTCCGATGGTTCAACCACTAGCGTGCTGGTGGAGACCATCGGGGAATATGATTACATGGCTTATCAGGCTGATGATCAGTACATTGTCAGCATCAAGCCCCTCTCCG
>JBFICU010000213.1:0-3661 GCA_041581855.1 Porticoccus sp.
ATTTCAATACCGGATATCGACTTATACGGAGTAGTACAGATCGAATTCAACCGGGTGAGTGGTGTGCTCAACACGGTATACATCTTCCATTTTCAGGTTGATGTAGGCATCGATCATGTCATCAGTGAAGACACCACCTTTGGTGAGGAACTCGCGGTCTGCATCCAGAGAAGACAGGGCTTCGCGGAGACTGCCACAAACTTGCGGGATCGCTGCTGCTTCTTCCGGGGGCAGATCGTACAGGTCCTTGTCGGCGGCATCGCCGGGGTGGATCTTGTTCAGAACGCCGTCCAGGCCAGCCATCAACATGGCAGAAAAAGCCAGGTAAGGGTTGGCAATCGGGTCGGGGAAGCGTGCTTCGATACGCTTGCCTTTCGGAGATGCCGTGTAGGGAATGCGGATAGACGCAGAGCGGTTGCGAGCAGAGTAAGCCAGCATGACAGGCGCTTCAAAACCGGGAATAAGGCGCTTGTAAGAGTTGGTGCCCGGGTTGGTGAAGGCATTCAGGGCCTTGGCGTGCTTGATGATGCCGCCGATGTAGTAGAGAGCTGTTTCACTCAGTCCTGCGTAGGCATCACCGGCAAACTGGTTTACGCCATCTTTCCAGAAGGACTGGTGACAGTGCATGCCGGAACCGTTGTCGCCAACGATGGGCTTGGGCATGAAAGTGGCCGTTTTGCCGTAAGCGTGAGCAACGTTGTGTACACAGTATTTGAGAATCTGCGTTTCGTCGGCTTTTTTCACCAGCGTGTTGAACTTCACACCAATTTCGCACTGACCTGCAGTGGCCACTTCGTGGTGGTGCACCTCGATGGAGAGGCCCATTTGCGTCATCGCGTCACACATAGCGGCGCGAATGTCATGCAGGGAGTCAATCGGTGGAACCGGGAAATAGCCGCCTTTGACGCGAGGGCGGTGACCCATGTTGCCTTCGGCAAACTCTGAACCGGAAGACCAAGATGCTTCTTCAGAGCTGATTTTGACAAAGCTGCCGCTCATGTCGGCGCCCCATTTGATGTCGTCAAAAATGAAGAATTCGGGTTCTGGACCAAAGAAAGCTATATCACCCAGACCTGTAGAAAGCAGATATTCTTCAGCGCGCTTGGCAACAGAACGGGGGTCACGCTCATAGCCAGTCATAGTGGAAGGCTCGAGGATATCGCAACGAACAATAACGGTGGGCGCATCAGAGAATGGGTCGAGGATTGATGTGCTGTCATCTGGCATCAGCACCATGTCGGATTCGTTGATGCCTTTCCATCCTGAAATAGATGAGCCATCAAACATTTGACCGACTTCAAAGAACTCTTCGTCAACTGCTGCGGTAGGGATGGTGACGTGTTGCTCTTTACCTTTGGTGTCAGTGAAGCGCAAATCAACCCATTGGGCTTCGCTTTCTTTGATCAGGGTGAGAGTTTGGTTGGACATTAGCTCCTCCAGTTGTGGATATCCAGATTAAACCGGGTTGCCGGATTGCCGGGTTGCCGCGATAAATACATTGAAGTTGTGTGTTAAGACAGATTGATTGGTTTTTGCAATCAGTGTGCCAAATTGAAGCAAAAGATATGCCAGTGACAGTGGGTAATAAATTCAGTAAGTTACGTGTGTAAACGGGGGCGCCCACTGGTTGAGTGCTCTTTATTGGTGCATATCTTCTGTGTTTCGCTTTATTTTGGTGCTGCCTCTGCTATTGCTTTGCGCAGAATGCCCATCATAAGCGGAATTTGTGATCTTTTGTAATATAATCTGGCACCTTTCAAGCCCTGCCGTGGTGAATCATTTCCCTCATGCATTTTGTTATTAAGCTTTTTCCTGAAATCACGATAAAGAGCCCCCCCGTTCGCAAGCGTATGAGCCGCCAGCTGCGGGACAATCTTCGTAAATTGTTGCGTCCCATTGATCCGTCTATCCAAGTGGAGCAGGACTGGGAAAAACTGCAGGTTATTGGACCTGATAACGCGGAGTTGACTGGACAGGTCTCTGGGTTGCTGGCTTGTACTCCAGGTATCGCAAATTATTCCCGGGTGCAATGTTTCCCGTTGGGTGACATTGACGACATCGTGGAAAAAACACTGTCGGTATGGCGGGATATGCTTGCCGGTAGAACGTTCGCTGTGCGGGTTCGCCGCAGTGGCAAGCATGACTTCAGATCCTGTGATGTAGAGCGGTTAGTGGGTGGTGGACTGTTGCATCAGTCCGATGCTGCGGGGGTGAACCTGAAAACGCCTGACGTCACAGTTCGTCTGGAGATCCGTCAGGAAGAATTGTTCGTTATTGAAGAAACGTCCAAGGGGTTGGGAGGCTTTCCGCTCGGATCACAGGATTCAGTCATCTCGCTCATATCAGGCGGATTTGATTCAACTGTCTCCAGCTATTTGACGATTAAGCGGGGTCTGCGAACCCATTATTTGTTTTTCAATCTTGGTGGCCGCGCCCACGAGGTGGGCGTTAAGGAAGTGGCTTTCTATCTCTGGAATAAATTTGGCAGTTCCCACAAGGTGCAATTTATCACTGTGCCATTTGACGCGGTGGTGGGGGAAATCCTCAGTAAGGTGCGCAATGCAGAAATGGGCGTGGTGCTAAAACGAATGATGTTGCGGGCGGCCTCAACCATTGCTGTGGATATGGATGTGCAGGCGTTGGTGACGGGAGAGAGTGTGGCGCAGGTATCCAGCCAGACACTGGCTAACCTGGCCGCCATTGATTCGGTGACCAATACGTTGGTACTGCGGCCACTGATCACATCGGATAAAACCGACATCATTGATATTGCCCGGGAAATCGGTACGGAGCAGTTTGCTGCCAGTATGCCGGAATACTGTGGGGTGATTTCGGTTAAGCCCACGACGCGTGCCAGGGAAGACAAGGTCGCTGCGGAGGAGAACAACTTTGATTTCTCTATACTCGAACAGGCCGTAGCCAATAGGCGGGTGCAGAGCATCGACGCTGTCATGGACGAGGACGTCCGGGTGGCTGAGGTGGAGATTTTTGCTATCCCTCAGCCTGACGCCATTATTTTGGATATCCGTCACCCGGATGAGGTGGAAGCCTGTCCACTAAAGGTTGGCGGCACCGTAGTGCAGGCCGTACCGTTTTTTACCCTGCAGAATCGCTTCAAACACTTTGAACAAGGCCCCCGTTATCTGCTTTATTGCCAAAAGGGGGTGATGAGCCGTCTCCACGCCGAACTGTTGGTTGAGCAAGGCTTCAACAACGTTGCCGTTTATCGCCCAGCCTGAGATGCCTGACGGCTCCTTCTAGCAACTACTCTTGTGCATAGCGAAGCGCTACAGGGCGTATTACGCCCTGTTTTGGGTCGAAAAAATAATAACATCTGAACAAAAAAAGCACAGAAGCTCCATTCAGCCCTGATCCTGGTGAAATGAACCCCTAAATCCGAACGAACCGGTTCCTTTTCAAAAATTGGACTGATTATTGCGTGTTAATCAGGACATACGAAAAGCTCGTAAAGAAAACATTCTGTTGCCAGGGCATTTCTATCGGGACGACCTCTTCAATTTTCACCCAGAATTGGCTTCCTGTGATATTTGCGTGGAGGACAGTTGACATTGTCTCTATCCAAAAGCTGAGGAGCATCCAATGAGTGGAAACCAATCCCGGATTCTTGCCATTACTGAAATCAATAACCTTGAACCTGTCA
>JBFICU010000214.1:0-3644 GCA_041581855.1 Porticoccus sp.
GCCCGATTATCATTCAGTTCCATGGCGCTTTGCAGATCGTGCAGGGCAGCAACGGGTTCGTTCGATGTCTGTTTAGCAATGGCGCTGTAGAACCAGGGAGTAGGATCTTTTGGGTCCAGTTCCTTGGCGATATCGAATTGTTGCTGATCGATATCAACTCGTTTTTCTTCGTAATAGGCTTTTCCGAGATAACTGCGAATAATGGACTGATTGGGGTCGAGGGCTGCTGCCACATCCATGGACCCGCGGCCACCCTGCAGGTCTCCTTGTGAAATTTTGGCCAGCCCGAGACCCAACCTGGGCATGGGGTCAGCCTGATCGAGGGCAATGGCCTTATCAAAGGTGGAGATGGCTGCGTTGCTATCGACCTGCATCATATGGGCAAAACCCAGTACAGTTTGGGTGCGCGACAGTTCCGGGTTCAATTCGGTGGCTTTTTCGGCTGCCGCCAGCGCGTTATCCAGTTGACCGAATGAAGACCACAGCTCAGCGAGCCGCGCCCAGGCCAAAGTGTTATCCGGTTCGGCCTCCACCGCTTTTTGCAGACTGCCGAGCGCGCCATCCAGGTCAAAGTGAGCCTGCTGCGCATAGGACAGTGCGACCCAGGCTGTGGCTGAATTCTCGTTGGCACTGGTGGCTTTTTCTGCCAGCTCAAGGGCTTTTTTACGGTCATTTTGGGTGACGGCAACAATTGCGCTCAGAGCCAGTGCATCACTGTGTTCAGGTGACAGGTTGAGAGCTTTGGCGAGATGCTGAGAGGCTTCTTCTGCACGGCCTACAGCAAGCAGCTGGGATGCGTGGAAAACCCAGAAATCCGGATTGCTTTGATTGTCGTTGGCCTTGGCAAATTGCTCCGCTGTATCCGCAACCAGGGGTGGATAGTAAAGAGCCCACTGCACGGCATCTCTAGGACTGACAACGACCCGTTTTTGTGGCGCCTGACCGTTCTTGGCTGCGGCCGATTCACCATGGTTAACCGCCACGTTGCCCATCTCATTGGCGACCATTACTTTACCTTCCAGTACGAGCAAGGACGCACTGTCGTCTTCAACCCGAACGACGAACTCGGTGCCTTCGATCATACCGTTCAGGTAGGGCGTATTGACGGTCAGTAATCGTGGTTTACGGCTGAAGGACTGGAAAGCGCCGTGGATCAGGTCGATCAGGGATCGCTCCTGCGGTTCTTCCGTCACATTCAGCAAGCGCATGGTGGTGTTCTGGTCGAGTCTTAGCACCGCATCGTTGAGTAATTGAACGGCTGCGCGGCTACTTTCCCCAACACGAATGGTGTCGCCTTCACAGAGGGCGTCGTTGAGGCTAGCTTTGCGCCAGTTTGATGCCGAATCCGATTGCACCTCAACAGAGCTTTGAATGGAGACAAACTGGCCGGCGGGCTGGGGGCAAGATTCAATTGCCCAGGCCGGTGATACAGAAAGACAGAGAAGTAAGGGGAGGCCGTATGTGGCCTTGCTAGGTGGCTTTTCAGATGGGCATGAAGAACGCTTTAGATTACGAAGATTGATCGTAACGCCATGTAAGAGAAATGCCGCAAAATCTTTGCTCACCGTCATGGCGCCGTCACCTTTGACTGTTGTTAGGTAACTAGATCTGCAAAGAGCATGCCCATCTCGTCGTTTCTATAACGTATTGATTAATAAGTTGTTGTATTTATTCTTATCGATCTTGTGAGGCGGGTGATGCCCTTATGTTGTGCAAAAATTAGACAACTGCCATTTTTAGGCGCAATTTTGTCGGTAGAATATGGCATTTTGTCAGCAAATGCCCTTGCGGAGGCAGCATCAGCGCTTTCTCTAGGCTGGCATGCCAGTTGCTTTGATATCTCTAAGGTAACGTGAGTGAGTGAAATACATTGCAAATCCGTGCTCAACACCTTCATCCACTGAGATTGCATTTGGTTTTGGGTTTTTCGTGTCCTGGTAAGATTTTTCTCAGGTTACTTTTGTGAGTTTTTCCGGGAAGACACTATGCATCGCTGGGTAAAAGGCTTGGGGCTTGGTGCCCTCATCGGCATTGGTGGCGCAGTGTTTGGTTTGTCCGTTCCTGGTACGGCCTTTGAAACTGGCGTCGGGTTGTCCTGGCTATTTAAGGTTCGTGGCCCGATCCCGCCACCCCCGGATGTTGCGGTAATTGCCATTAATAATCGTACCGGGGATATGCTGGATTTGCCGACTTCACCCCAGGATTGGCCCCGCTCCATTCATGGGCGTCTAGTCGATAGCCTGGCACAGCGTGGCGCCTCGGTGATCGTGTTCGACGTTTTTTTTGGTGCAGGGAAGGACCAGGCCGAGGATCAGGCATTTGTTGATGCTGTCGAAAAGGCTAATCGAGTGGTTCTCGTGGAGAAGCTTACCGGCAAAAGACAGCCGATCACCGACAAAGATGGATACCATGTGGGATCGGTCTGGATTGAAGAATTAGTCTCGCCCATGGACTCCCTGGCAAACGTTGCGAAAGGCCTGGCACCATTTCCACTGCCAAAGCTGGATGCCACGGTGTACGAATTCTGGACCTTTAAAAGTAGTGTGGGTGAGGCTCCCACCATGCCCGCTATCGCTTTGCAGCTCCATGCCGGGGCCGCTTATGCCAGTTGGTTAGAGTTGCTCTCCCGTTGGGGCATTGGGATGAATAGCAACACTGCCGCGGCCGAGTCGCCGAGTGATTCCGCAGCCACTCGCAACCAGATGCGAGAGTGGCGCAAGGCCTTGGTGGGAAGTAAAGAAGTGGGCCTGACAATTCCTCCCGACGAAGAATTCTCGACAAACCAGGCTATGCTGCGGGCCCTGAAAGCGCTCTATCAGGGTGACCCTCATCGCGTGATCAATTTCTACGGCCCTCCGGGTAGCATTCCTACAATCCCCTACCACGCTGTCATTCTGGGTGAAGATCCCAACTTGCAGGAAGGCGCATTGGATTTCACCAACAAGGTGGTGTTTGTCGGTTTTTCCGACCTTTACGACCCGGGTCAGCCGGACCGTTTTTACACGGTATTTACCGGCGATGATGGTGTAGACCTGAGCGGGGTCGAGATTGCCGCCACGTCATTTGCCAATTTATTGACGGATAGTGCGCTGAAACCTGTAGGCGCTCCCGAGGCGGGCCTTATTTTGCTGGCGTTTGGGCTATTCATGGGAATGTTGATTTACCTATTGCCCGCCATTGCCGGTGTGCCTCTGGCTCTGCTACTTGCCGGGCTGTATGCCTTTATTACCCAGTGGCAGTTCAACTCGGAAGAGGTATGGTTGCCCCTCGCGACGCCGATGCTGGTGCAATTTCCGCTGGCGTTATTTGCTGGGCTGTTGGCCCAGTACCTTTTGGAGCGCCGTCGCAGTATTCAGGTCAGCGAAGCGATTAACTACTATCTTCCGGAAAATGTTGCCCGTGACTTGACGGAAAACAGGCTGGATCCGGCTCAAGCCAATAAAGTGGTTTACAGCACTTGCCTCGCCACCGATATGGCGGGTTTCTCCACTATTGCTGAACAGCTTCCCCCGGACCAGTTGGCATCATTTCTCAATGAGTATTTTGAGGCACTGGCCCAGCCACTGAAGAACCACGAGGTTGACGTCACGGAGTTTCGGGCGGATGCGATCATGTGTGCCTGGACGGCAAAGGGTCCTTCTTCC
>JBFICU010000215.1:0-3633 GCA_041581855.1 Porticoccus sp.
CATGGCGTCGGCGAAACTGAAACCGATTTCCGGCCTGACTCGGGTTTGCTGAATATTGTTGATGGAATATTCGATCGGATCCTCTGCCGTAATGACTTTGCGTGTACCGTCGTTGGCCAGCAGCTGCAGCCCCGCATAGAGGGTGGTGCTCTTGCCGGAGCCGGTGGGCCCCACCACCAGTACCAGCCCCGCGGGATTGCGCAGCAGGCGCTTGTAGTGGCCGGATAACTGTGGCGACAACCCGAGCTTGTCGATACTGATCAGGTCGGAGTTCTGCGGCAGCAGGCGTATGACCACATGCTCAGAATGCAGTGATGGCTGTACCTGGATACGCAGATCGAACAGGGACTCACCCACCCGCAGACGGGAGCGACCGCCCTGTGGCAGACGCCGTTCGGCGATGTTCAATTCGGCCCGCAATTTGATCACATTGATCAGCCCGCGCAGTTCTGCCGGACTGATGTCGTAGTGGGGCAGGTCGTGCAGTTCACCGTCCACCCGCAGGCGGATACGCACGTGTTTTTGGTATTGCTCAATATGCAGGTCGCTGGCCCGTTCGGCTACCGCATCCAGCAGCAATGCCTCAAACAGTGATACCAGATGCGCTCCCACCTCCGGCTTGTACTTTCCTAATAAATCCTGGTCGGCATCGGCCAGCGCTTTTTCCTCATAGGCCGGCAGGGTCGAAGTATGGGCTTGCACACAGAGGTCGGTGGCAGACCACAGGCGGCGAAAATCCGTGGGAGTGACCAGCAGTTTTTCCAGTTTATGGCGTGGAAAGACCCGTTGAATTTCTTCCACTGAGGCTTCCGGGTCACTGGTGGCCACGCGCAGGGTCCCGTGGTCTATATAGAGCGGGATCAGCCGGTGGTGATCCAGAAAGGCCTGGGAAAAACTGTTGAAAATCTTTGGGTCGAGGCGACGCAGCAGGATATCCACATTGCCCAGTTCCAGGTTATAGCGCTTGGCCATGGCGCGGTAGAGGGCCATGTCATCCAGGTTGGCCAGCTCGCGGACCTCGTCGATGATCAGCGTATTTTTGGCATTGGCCCGCTCACGCGCTTTGCTGAGAATGTCCTTGTTGGCTACCCCCAGTTCGATCAGGCTCTGTTCGTCTTTATGGGAAAAATTGACAAGACCATGTTCGCAGCGGCTGACCTGGCCGTGCTCATCCAGAGTGTATTTCACTAGTCGTAGTAACACGGATGGTGTGCGCTCTACGCAGACCAACTGTCCGCCTGGTGCCAGTTGTTCAATGAGGCTGGCGAGATGGGTAATCTTTGGCGTCGAGACGATAATAATGTCGAACGGCGCGAATTGCGGTGCGCCTTCCTCGCCATTCCCGGAGATCACCCTCACATTGCCGAGCTTGAGTTTACTCAACCGATCCATGGCCGCATCCGCCATGGAGGGGTCTTTTTCGATGCCGATAACTTGGCTGGCCACCTGAGCCAATACTGCGCAGGCATAGCCGAGTCCGGCGCCCACATGCAAGACCTTGGGGTTTACCGGAAACGACAGGATGCTGAATATCTGGTGCAGGACATTGCTGGAGGGAATGCTGTGGCCTGCCACTAACTGCGGGTCTTCACAGTTGATGAAGTCCTGACGATTTATTTCTTCCAGAGCTGCTTCGAGCCTTGGATCGATACGGCGGTTTGGTTGAAGGCCATTCTGACTACTGTTTATTTTCATGGGGTCGCTATTATCAGTGGTCTTATCAGAGCAGTTTAACCGGAGACCCTTATTGGCAATTGTCCTGGCTCAGTTAAAGAAGGGTTCCCTCGGATATTTATTTTCTTTTGAGGGAAGAGTTTATCGCCGGTACCAGCAGCGGCGTCAAGTCAATACGGTTGGTGGGGTGGGGAATGGTGTTACAGGTGACCAGTTCTGCAAGTCCGGCATCCAGCAATTCTTGATCCACGTTGCCGGCGAATATGCCGTGTACAGCGGCACAATTGACCTGTTCAATACCGCCCTTTTTCAGTGCCAACAGACATTGCAGGATGGTTTGGCCGCTGGAAATGACATCGTCAATGATCACAGCGGTCAAGCTCGTGTAAGGTGTCAGATCGGGTAGATGAATGTCTACATTGCGGTCACCGTAACGGTGTTTTTCACCGATCACAAATGGGTGCCCACTGTCTCTGGCTACTTCGGATACCCATTGCTCGCTTTCAGCATCAGGCCCCACCAGCAACAGCTTCTGTTGACCGCGCAGCCATTGGGTGAGTGCGTGAGCCCCCTCAACTCGTTCGTTGGGCACGGAATATATTTCATCCAGAGAGTGGTAACGGTGCAGGTGCGGGTCGACAGTGACCAGCCAGTCCATGTGTTGGGAGAGCATCTGGGCAAATAGTTTGGAGGTGAGCGCTTCACCCCCGGCAAAGCGGCGATCCTGGCGCATATAACACAGATAGGGAGCTACCAACCCCACCGACTTTGCGCCGAGATCGCGCAAAGTGCCGAGCAGAAAAATCAGTGGCAGGAATTTGTCGTTGGGGTGGGCCAGATTACTGACCACAATACAATCTGCACCCGCCACCGACGTGGTGACCCTCAGGTAGGTTTCTCCGTCCGGGAACTGGCGCGTTTCGAGGGTGCCGGCAGTGCCCTCCAACTGTTTGCAGAGGGATGGCAGCAGAGGGTGGGGCTCCAGTGCGAACAACAGTGGGCGATTCACCGGCTCCTCCATCACTGTGTATCTCCGATGGTAAAGATGGGGCCGTTGTCATGGTAAAACGCCAGGGCATAATCCCGCTCACCCTTGCTTTCACTGAAGAGATCGAACAGCGGTTGTCCTTCTGACACCACACTACCTACATTCACTGCCAGCCGCAGTCCTGCGGCTGGGTGAAAAGGCGCTCCAGCAAGTTTGGCGACCCTAGCCAGTCTGCGATTGTCGATGGCAGTGATAACACCACCGCGATGAGCTGTTTCGGTGTATTTAAAATGCGCACTGGGCAGCATCTTGATGCCACCCTGTGCGCGGAGGATGTTCTGGAATTGTTGCCAGGCAGCGCCACTGTTTAACAACGTTTCCGCCTGTAACAGGCATTCTTGCAGTCCGTTGCCATTGGCCATATCCAGTAAGTGGGCAGACAGCATCAGTGAGCGCTGTCGCAGGTCTTGAGGCGCGGCTGGCTGATTTTGTAATACCGCCAGAATGTCTCGAGCCTCTTCGACTGGACCAATACCAAATCCGACCGGTTGGTTGCCATCGGTGATGACACAACGAGTCTGAATGCCGCAGGCAGTGCCTACTTGGGTAAACAGTGATGCCAGTCGGTCGGCTTCCCCCTGGGTTCTGATTTTGGCGGTGGCGCCCACCGGAATATCGATGACCGTATGTGTAGAGCCCGCGGCAATCTTTTTCGACAACACCGAGGCGATCAGCTGTCCCTCACCATCCAGATCCAGTGCCCGTTCAATGCGGATTAGCAGGTCGTCTGCCGGACTTAAATTGACGCCGCCACCCCACGCCAGGCAGGCGCCGGTTTCACGGACGACTCGTTGGATGTCTTCAAGTGGCAGGTTCACCTCGGTGAGGGTTTCCATGGTGTCCGCCGTGCCGGCGGGGGAAGTGATGGCGCGGGACGATGTTTTGGGAATGACCAGCCCGGCAGCACTGAC
>JBFICU010000216.1:0-3628 GCA_041581855.1 Porticoccus sp.
ATCATTCAGAGTGGCTGCCCAAACAGGACGTATTCTGGTTATTGGTTCCGTCACCATCGATAACATTGTTTCCGTTGCACAGGAAGCAATTGAACGAATATCGCTACACAACGGGGAAAGCTCCTTTCTGTTGCTGGAGCAGGGACGCAAGGTGAATGCAGAAAGCATTTCCAGCCATGTGGGCGGCGGCGCAGCCAACGTAGCTGTATCCATGGCCCGCCAGGGTCTGGAAGTGGAAGTTCTGGCACTGGCCGGGGGGGACCTGAATGGCCGGAAAATTCGTCAGCGCCTGATTGATGAGGGCGTGGGTGTAAACCATTTCATCAGCCAGCCGGACTGGCAAACCGGCAGCTCCATTCTGATCTATTCCCACGACCAGAATGCGGCCATCTTCACCAAGCGCGGCATCAACAGCGGCCTGGGTGAACAGCTCCACCGGGTTAATTTTGCCGATTACCGTCTGGTTTACGTGGGATGCCTGTCCAGTCACTCTCGCGCCTGCTTGCCTCACATTGTGGAACAAGCCAAAGCCGCCGGTTGCCTGGTGGCAACCAACCCCTGTATCGGGCAGGACGAAGAAGCCATCGACCAGTTCCTCGCCGTTGCCGAAAACATCGACTACCTGTCTCTCAACAAGCAGGAGACTATCTCCCTGCTGTCAAAAACCCATCGACGCCTGTACACCAAACTGCCGCTGCTGCCAGTGGCGGTAGCAGAAACACCCCCATTGATGCGCTCCGGCCTGCATGTCAATGATTACTGGCTGCCACTGAATGATGTGATGTCGATGATCTGCAGCACCGGCCCCGGTTGTTTCTCGCTCACCGACGGCAGCTCCGGCGCTTACTTGTTCGATGGCAAACAATTGCTGTTCTGTCCCGCCGCAGAAGTGCAGCCCATGGGCACTGCCGGTGCCGGAGATGCTTTTGCCTCCACCATCGTGGCCCAATTGCTCCAGGGTCACGACTCCTTGCGGGCGCTGTACGCTGCCACCCGCAATGCCGCCAGCGTGGTGGGATACATGGATACCCAGAGCGGGCTATTGCGCGCTGCAGAAATTGACCAGGTAGTGGAAGCTGGCCATCCGGAGCTGGCCATTAGCGTACTCGGCGCGACGGTATTACCCGAGGACAACCAGGCTTTTTAGGTCTGCGCTACCGACACAAAAAAAACCCGCTAAGCGGGCTTTTTTCATGGTTTACCTCACTCAGCGAATGAGACGGTTTTCGATCAGTTGATCCACGACGGAGGGGTCCGCCAGGGTGGACGTATCACCGAGGTTTTCCAGCTCATTGGCAGCAATCTTGCGCAGGATACGGCGCATGATTTTGCCAGAGCGGGTTTTCGGCAGACCGGGCGCCCAGTGAATGTGATCCGGTTTGGCAATGGGGCCAATTTCCTTGACGCACATGCCAATCAGTTCCTTGCGCAGTTCATCGGAGGGCTCCTCACCGCTCATCAGGGTGACGTAGGCATAGATGCCCTGGCCCTTGATGTCGTGATGACAACCCACCACCGCCGCTTCTGCCACTTTCGGATGCAGCACCAGTGCGCTTTCCACTTCGGCTGTGCCCATGCGGTGACCTGAAACGTTCAGAACATCATCCACCCGACCAGTGATCCAGTAGTGTCCGTCGGCATCGCGACGGGCGCCGTCCCCGGTGAAGTAATACCCTTTGTAAGGAGCGAAATAGGTTTCCCTAAAGCGATTCATATCACCATAGACGCCGCGGATCTGAGACGGCCAGGACGCTTTGATCGCCAGCACGCCCTCACCTGCACCCTCAATGAGCTGACCACTTTCGCTATCCAGCAAAACGGGCTGTACACCAAAAAAGGGTACGGTGGCACAACCGGGTTTCATGGGGATAGCCCCGGGCAAAGGCGTCAACATATGCGCACCGGTTTCAGTCTGCCACCAGGTATCAACAATGGGGCAGCGCTCGTCGCCCACTACCCGGTAATACCATTCCCAGGCTTCGGGGTTGATCGGCTCACCCACAGTACCCAGCAGTCGCAGTGAACCCAGGTCGCACTTTTTCACAAAGTCATCACCGGAGCCCATCAGTGAGCGAATAGCGGTAGGTGCTGTGTAGAAAATATTCACCTTGTGCTTCTCGACCACTTGCCAGAAACGGGAGGCATCCGGATAGGAGGGAACCCCTTCAAACAGCAAGGTAGTAGCACCGTTACTCAGTGGTCCGTAAACGATATAAGTGTGCCCGGTTACCCAGCCCACGTCGGCAGTACACCAGTAAACCTCACCCTCTTTGTAGTCGAACACATACTTGTGTGTCATAGAGGCTTGCAGCAGATAACCTGCCGTGGTGTGCAAAACACCTTTTGGCATACCGGTAGAGCCGGAGGTATAAAGAATAAACAGCGGGTCTTCCGAGTCCATTGGCTCTGGCGGGCAATACTCCTTCGCCTCGGCAAGTGCCTCGTGATACCAGATATCCCGGTCATCTTTCCATTCCACCAGACCGCGGGTCCGCTCTACCACAATGCAGGTATGAACGTTCGGGCACTGTCTCATGGCCTCGTCAGCATTCGCTTTCAACGGGACTTTTTTACCGCCCCGCAATCCCTCGTCTGCGGTGATCAACACCTGGCAGTCGGAGTCGAGGATTCGATCCCGCAGTGCATCCGGGGAAAAACCGCCAAATACCACAGAGTGGATCGCGCCAACGCGGGCACAGGCCAGCATGGCATAGGCCGCCTCAGGGATCATTGGCATATAGATACAGACTCGATCGCCCTTCTTCACCCCTCTGGATTTGAGGACATTGGCCAGCTTATTGACCTGTTCGCTGAGCTGGTTATAGGTGATGTTGCTGCTTTCCGAAGGGTTATCACCTTCCCAGATAATGGCAGTCTGGTCACCTCGGGTAGCCAGATGACGATCGATACAGTTGACCGTGACATTTAACTGACCACCGCCAAACCAACTCGCATCACCGGTCGTGAAATCGTAACTGCAAACGTCATTCCAGGGTTTTTCCCAATCGAGGAATTCCTCAGCCATTTCGGACCAGAAATTATCGGGATCTTCGATCGAGCGGCGATACATCTCGTTGTAGGTATCGAGGTCAATATGTGCCAGACCAGCAAAATGCTCCGGGACGGGACGTACGTGAGTTTCAGACATGGAATCCTCCCTTTACTTATAGATGTTCTATGGGATTCAGAGTAATAGAGAATAAGCCTATCATCTATTCGACCTTTGCATAACAACCACCCCCCAAAGGTAGGAGATAGCAGGGTTTCAGGGGGAGAAAATGCGTCACGAGAAGCTGCTTACCAGCGTATCACCGCAGGCAACTGTTTCAGCCGACCCGGCTGTTGACCAAACCGGTGACTGAGCTGTGCCAGGAACAATTCGGCAGTGGAAACGGCATCCACCAGCGCGTTGTGGGCACTGTAATCCGGCAAGTTATAGCGGCGACGTGATTCCGACAACCGCAGGCTCTGACCGTGCTGACCATTGCTGTTGCGCTGCAAGCGCTGGTCTTCCAGTGCCATGGTATCCACCACCGGCACCAACAATGGCACACCGTAGAGATTTAGACAGGCCTGCTGCAAAAAAGCCATGTCCAGACTGGCACAGTGCAACACCATCACCCGCCCC
>JBFICU010000217.1:0-3612 GCA_041581855.1 Porticoccus sp.
GGATGCTGTGCCTCTGCGCTTGGTGGGCAGTGGCGAATGGTCTGGCCATGACTGCCGATAGCTATGATCTCTGAATGGCTCAGCTGGTGGTTTGCCAATAGTTGGTTAACGGTTTCCGCAAAACGTATGCCCAGCTCTCGATCCAACTGCCCCAACCGCTGTATTTCGTTGTCGCCGGGCTGGGCCAGAGCGTGAATCTCGGTTCTCAGGTCTGAGATATCAGTGCTGTGCGTAGCAACCAGTTGGCAGCGACCACTGGCAAAATTGGCCACAGCCGCATCAATGCAGTCGGCGCTGGTGCCCGACATCAGGCCTACATAGAGTTCAGCGTTGGGCATATCCCGGTTACTGGGCGGTAGGCTGCTGATCTATCCCGTTCAGCATGGCTAATTGTGTGGATTGCTGCAGAGCCAACTGGTTCATCACTGCGGCAGTGGCGGTTTCAAATGCAGCTCTTTCTTTCTTGTCGATGGGTAGCGCCTTGGGGAGTGCCACGGTGCGCGGGTTCTGGTGCACGCCGTTGACCAGGAATTCGTAGTGCAGATGGGGGCCAGTGGCATAACCCGTGGACCCTAGGGTGCCTATGACCTGGCGCTGGCGGACGGTCTGCCCTGTCTTCACCATTCGCTTGGTGAGGTGCAAATACTTGGTGGTGTAGCGTTGACCATGCTGAATGAAAACATAGTTGCCGTTGGCCTTGCTGTAAGCAGACGCAATTACCTTCCCGTCACCTGCGGAAAAGATTGGTGTGCCTCTGGGGGCGGCATAATCCACGCCGCGGTGTGCACGAATATTTTTGTGGATAGGATGTTTGCGGCGCAGGTTGAAGTTTGAGCTGATGCGAGTGAAGTCTAGCGGCGCTCTCAGAAAGGCTTTGCGCATGCTGAACCCTTCCGGGGTGTAGTAATTGGCATTGCCTTCGCTGTCGACAAAACGAACAGCTTTAAAAGTGTGACCCTGATTGGTGAACTCGGCCGCGAGTACATTGCCGGTGCCAATTTTCTCGCCATCTAGGAACTTTTCCTCGAACAGCAGTGAAAAGTGATCACCTTTGCGGATGTCGAGGGCAAAGTCCACATCCCAGCCAAAGATGTTGGCGACTTCCATAATCAGATTGTGAGGCAGTTGGGCTCGCTCACCGGCCAGGAACAGCGAATCCTCAATGGTGGATTCTCGGTAGGCGGTTTTGATCTCGGGCTCGCGTACCACATGCTCTGCTAGATAGGCGGCGTCTTTGCTGTCGGGGACAACTTTGAAGACATAGCTCTCAAGCCGGGATTTGATGTAATTCAGTTCGGTGAGTGCGCCACTTTTACTAAATGCAAAGCGCAACTCTTCGCCTGGCTTCATGTTGGTCAGTGGTTTTGCCAGTGGGGAGGAGGTCATCAGGCGATGTACGTCGGCTGCACCAAGCAGTACTCTTTGAAAAATGGCCGTCAGGTTGTCGCCGCTGCGCACTGTTTGACTGTTCCACGTGAGTACTTCTTCGGGCGGTATTTCTTCAGCGGGCAATGCTTCAACTGGGCTTGGCAGCTCATCGTAAGATTTTGTACCCGCGCCCTCTGGGGCTATGGGTGCACTAGTGGGCTGTTCCTGGAGGTTGATCGCAACCTGGATTTCGTTAGCTGGTGCTGCGCTATTGTCTTTGTTCAGAAGTGATGCCGTCGCGAAGGCGATAACGGACACTATTCCCGCTGCAAACAAGAGGCGGGAAGTCTTATGGTGGGCCGCTAAACGTTGCCCCAGAGAGCTGTTGTTTTGCGGTGCTTTAAAGCTGGCCTGGCTCATGGATGATTAGTGGTAACTGTAAGTTGTGGGATTAAGGCGCCAATATATAACAGATATTCTGCGAAGCCCACCGCTACTATAGGCCAACGGGTCGGCCTGCTCTTGTTTTTGTGACGGGATAATGTATGGTTTGCCTCCCTTAATTTCCCAGTGATTTGGACGAGAAATAGGCATGTCTGGAAACACCTTAGAGCTGATAGCCGACTTGCAGGCAAGAGGCTTAATTGCGCAAATGACGGGCGATGGTGCCCTGGAGGAACATTTATCCACAGGTAGTCGGTCGGTTTATTGTGGCTTTGATCCTACGGCAGACAGTCTGCATATTGGCAGCCTGGTTCCGCTTCTTGCACTACGTCGTTTCCAGCTGGCCGGACACAAGCCCATTGCCCTGGTCGGCGGTGCTACGGGTTTAATTGGGGACCCCAGTTTCAAGGCCCAAGAACGAAAGCTGAATACGCCGGACATTGTTGCTGGTTGGGTGGAGCGGATCAGGTCTCAGGTCTCGCAGTTTATCGATTTTGATGCTGGTGATTGTTCGGCGGAGGTTGTTAATAACCTCGACTGGATTGGCAGCATGGACCTCCTGAGTTTTCTGCGCGATGTCGGCAAGCACTTCTCCGTTAATAACATGGTCAACAAGGAGTCAGTGAGGCAGCGCCTCGATCGTGAAGGCGCGGGTATTTCGTATACCGAATTCACTTACATGCTGCTGCAGTCCTTTGACTTTGCCGAGCTCAATCGCCGGTACAATTGCACAATTCAGCTTGGGGGGTCTGATCAGTGGGGCAACATCACTGGGGGGATAGATCTCACTCGGCGACTAAATGGTAATCATGTCTTTGGTATGACATTGCCATTGGTGACCAAGGCTGATGGTGCCAAGTTTGGGAAAACTGAAACGGGCACTATTTGGCTGGATGCGGCTAAAACGTCACCCTATGCATTTTATCAGTTCTGGATCAATACAGCTGATGCGGACGTATACAAGTTTCTCCGCTACTTTACCTTCCTTGCTGTTGAAGACATTGAGGTCATTGAGCGAGAAGATGCGCAAACTCAGGGGCGAAAGTCGGCTCAGGGGGTGTTGGCGCGAGAAGTGACGAAGCTGGTGCATGGTGAAGAAGGCTTAAAGGCTGCAGAGCGTATCACTCAGGCACTGTTTTCAGGTGGGGTGGAGTCTCTTACAGAGAGCGATCTGGAGCAGCTTAAGCAGGATGGCATGCCGGCCAGTGATTTGGTCTTCGCTGAACTGGCGGGCAAACCATTGACGACACTTCTTTCCGAGTGCGGCATGGCAAAGGCGGGCCGAGAGGTAAAGGACGCGCTCGTGAGGTCGGCAGTGTTTGTGAATGGTGACCCCAAGGGTGAGGATGACAATCTGAAGTCTGAAGAATGCTTTGATCAGAAGCGGGCGCTGTTTGGGCGCTTCTTTATGGTTAGGATGGGTAAGAAGAAGCATCATTTGTTTGAGCTTACCTGATCTCGATGCGGTTCTTGACAAAAGCCCGAGTTCGCCTTGGTTTTTTTGTGCTAATAATAAATAAGAATGTAATTGCAAAACGCTGAAAAATTGCATCGTTAAAAAAATTAAAAATAGGCGTTGACTGGCTCGAATTAATCGCTAGAATGCGCGCCTCAGTTCGGGGATACAGACCAACTGAATGTCCGACAAAGCAGTGAAAAATTTTACTGAAAGTCGTTGACAGAAAGGCTGCGAGGAGTAGAATTCGCAGCCCGCTCTACGGAGCGAATGTTCTTTAACAATTTGATCAGATAATGCGTGTGGGTGCTTGCTGAGACGATTCATGTGACAACGAATCATCA
>JBFICU010000218.1:0-3603 GCA_041581855.1 Porticoccus sp.
AACCAGAGGTACATCGTGCCAATGTCTTTGTGGTTGGTGGTAAAGAGCCAGCGGCCAATACCTTTAGCGGGACCGTGTGCCATGACTTAATCCTCCTTATTGGCCTTGCTTGAATTTGAGAACGTCAATGGGCTGCACCAGGTCGCCAGTCGCATTACCCCAAGCATTTCGCTCATAAGTAATGATAGCTGCCAGGTCCACTTCAGAGAGCTGTCCACCAAAGGCCTGCATTGCAGTGCCACCCTTACCATTGACCACGATATCCAGATGGCCTTTGACATCGCCAGTAGCGATAGCAGAGCCTTTCAGTCCAGGGAACACCCCAGGAATACCTTCACCGTTGCCCATGTGACAAGCAGCACAGGAACGATTGTAAGCAGCCTCGCCCTGAGCCATCAGCTCATCCAGCGTAAAGGTTTTCTTGGCCAGTTCGCGCACTGCAGCCACTTCGGCTTTCTTCTTGCCCAGCCAGGCGTTGTACTCTTCTTTTTCAAGCACATTGACCACAATCGGCATAAAGGCGTGGCCCTTGCCACACAGCTCAGCACACTCACCACGGTAAATACCCGGCTCTTCAATATAGGCCCAGGTTTCATTGACCAATCCGGGAATGGCGTCTTTTTTCACACCCAAGTCCGGCACCCACCAGGAGTGAATAACATCCTTGGCAGTAATCAGGAAACGGACCTTGGTTTTGGCGGGGAGCACCAGCGCCTGGGAAACTTCCTGGAGATAGTATTGGCTTTTGGGAGCAGTATTGTAGATTTCTTCTTCAGGTGTGGTCAGTTCGCTCATATAGGCGACGTCCTCACCGAGATATTCATACTGCCACTTCCACTGATAGCCTGTGATCTTGACATCCATCTCAGCTTCCGCTGTGTCGTAGACATCCAACAGTGCGGTCGTTGCCGGAATCGCCATCACAATCAGTAACAGTGCAGGAATCACTGTCCATACTATTTCTGCGGTTGTGTTTTCATGAAAGTTCGCAGCAACTGCACCCCTTGATTTGCGGTGTGCATACATGCTGTAGAACATAACGCCGAAAACGCCAATTCCGATCACAACACAGATCCAGAAAATGATCATGTGAATATCGTAGATTGCGTTGCTCACGGGGGTCACCCCCTTGGGCATATTAACAGCCCAACGCTGTGCGTCTTCTGCCAATGCCTGGCCCATAGAGGCCAAGGACATTACAGGGGCAAGCACAAGCGCGAAAAGCATACGTGCTCTTCTTGACATCGCCCTATCTCCAGTCAATAAGTTATTGTTTATATTTAATACATTTTCCAAGCCATAACCGGACACCCGGTTCGGGACAGGGAAAACCGCGCGAGTATACCAGACTTTTTTCGTTTCGCTCCAGACTATTCCCCCCCAGCGACTAGGGTTTTTCTGTCAAAATAGCCTTTTTAAATCCACCAAATCATGCTGCATTCTTCTATTTCCCAACAGGTTTTACGAATCGCCCTGCCCATGACCCTGGCCAGCATCAGTATTCCACTGCTAGGTTTGGTGGATACCGCCATTCTTGGGCACCTGCCTTCAGACAATTATCTGGCAGCCGTTGCCGCCGGCAGCAGTGTGCTGACAATGATGTTCTGGTTATTCGCTTTCCTGAGAATGGGCAGTACCGGACTAACAGCTCGAGCGTGGGGGGCAGGGGACGAACTGCGCTGTAAGGAGCTGCTGTTTCAGTCCATGCTGCTAGCCATTTTGTTGGGGCTCTTGTTAATTCTAATCAGGCACCCAGTCCTTGAAACGACCCTGGCGTTGATCGCTCCATCTGCCGAGGCGCTACCTCTGGCCAGGGAATACTGCCTGATTCGCATCTTTGCCGCACCTGCCACCCTCATGACCTATTGCACCATCGGCTGGCTACTTGGGCTGCAACAAGCAAAGGCCACGCTGGCGGTCATGCTGTTTGTGAATGCGGCCAATATCGCCCTGGATTTTCTGTTTATTGTTGGCTTTGACTGGAATAGCCGCGGCGCTGCCTGGGCCTCCCTGACCGCCGAGTACGCGGGCGCGACGATTGCCTTGTTGTTCGTCAACGTGAAACTTCGAGAACTCCCGGCTACCTGGCATTGGCAGCGACTTGCCCACTGGCCACACTATCGCTCGTTATTTGCCGTGAATCGACACCTCTTCGTGCGTACAGCACTGATAGTGTTTACCATGACATTTTTTACTGCACAGGGTGCCAGGCAAGGAGACGAGATCCTCGCAGCCAATGCCATTCTGATGCAACTACTATTGCTGGTGGCGTTTACTCAAGACGGCTTTGCCCATGCCGCAGAAACCCTTACCGGTCAAGCAATCGGCTCACACCAGCTGGATCGTTTTTATCGCCTAAGTTTTATTACCACTGCCTGGGGGCTGGCAATTGCCTTGCTGGCCACGCTGGCATACCTTCTGTTTCCCCAGCAGATCATTCATCTATTTACTAACTTGCCGGGCGTGGCAGCTGCCGCCCTGATTTACTGGCCCTGGCTGACGGCCTTACCCTTGGTCGGGCTGGCCTGCTTTATGGCCGATGGCATTTTCATCGGGAGCGGCAAGACGCAGGCCATGCAGAACAGTATGCTGATTGCCGTAGTACTGGTATTCCTGCCGCTCTGGTTCTGGTCACGCCCACTGGGCAACCACGGCTTATGGCTTGCCTATCTCGGATTTCTCGCCGCTCGCAGCCTGATCATGGCGGGCCTATTCGCGTATTTCTCACAGCGATCCCGGTGGAACATGGAAAACCCCTGAATACGCTAGAAGTCACCGCCCTTATGACTAGATGATCTTTGCCTTTTTGATTCGCTCAACTAGGTTTTGATTATGGATACCGTTAACATCCGCCAAGCCATCGCCACCGCCAAGGCACACGAGCGCTCAACAGGACAGCTCGCGAACCTAATGCAACTCCGCGTAAATCGCCTGCACCAGGCCATCCAGTTACCGCCACAGAATATCGTACCGGCCTTGTTGAATTTTATTTTTCATTACATCGATCAGGTGCCGGAATTTATCGATGCCGTGGACACGATTGCCAATGAATGCAACATTGCTGATTACACTGAACCCGTCATGAGGGTGGCAAAGGAGTTTTTTATTCAACCACCGGAATTGCTCGACGGACACAATGGTTTAAACGCGCTGATGGACGAATCCTATTTAGCTCACCGCCTCATTGAGGAGGTCAACGACAGATTTATGTCGCGCTACAGTATGCCCCTGGTTCCCATGGATATGACACGCTCCAACCTGATTATTCACCACCTGATCGGTGAACCTTTTGCCAACCAGCTTGATCATGCCGTGCATCTGATAGCGGATAATCTACAAGGCAAGGATCTGGTCTTTGTCCCGGATGCCTGCCGAGAGGATCGAAGTAACCGGTGGACCAGTGATCTTCAGCGTTGGCCATGCTTGGTGGACAACCTGTCCGTAAACCTGCTGTTCAACAGCCAAACAACCAAAATCATGATTAACTAACTTAACGCTGAAATTATTTGCCGGGGTCGATCAGTTTTACCGGCTGCACATCAGCCTGCTTTTCTTCCGCCGTACGATTCACCCGCGTTTCCAACTCACGCGGCGCACTTTGCA
>JBFICU010000219.1:0-3545 GCA_041581855.1 Porticoccus sp.
GAGTTGAGTCCTGAGCCATTTGCTATTCAGTTCAGCTTGTCATCTGCTCCCGATGAAAAGGGCACTGAGCGCATTCGCAGTAGTGTGAATAATTTCTTTCTCTATTTGGTAGCTCGTGAGTTGCACAATATACGCCAGATGATGTCCCGTTCTATGGTGTTTCTGCTCATCGGTTTGACGATTTTGTTTTGTGCGTTATCCCTCAATCAGTGGTTGGGAGAAGAGCGCACAGTGGTACAAAATGTGTTTGCTGAGGGCTTGATTGTTGCTGCTTGGGTCTCCCTCTGGGAGGCGCTTGCCACCTTCCTGATCGAGTGGTTCCCCCATCGCAAGAACATTATGCTATACCGGCGGTTGGCGGCTTCAGAATTAACATTCAGGGCGGCTAACAGGTAGGCCTTTACTGCAATAGCCGATGCCCTTCCGGCAATTGGCGGGTAATCCAGAGTGCCAGCTTGTGCTTCATGTGGGGAATGTCCTGCTGTTCGTGTGCCAGCGGTTGAATCAGCTTATCGTGTACCAGTAACTTGTAGATATACTCTACTTTTTCATTGGCAGAATCGCTGGCTTCAAATTTGGCTGCGCCGCGTTTTTCGGCATAGATCATACCGACCCTAAGGGCTTCCTTAAGAAGGTCAGCTTCATTCTTCAATTTGGACATGATTTGTGTTCTCGGTTAGTCACAACAGCCCGTCAGTCCCTGATCCATTAGTTCGGCGGGAGCCTCTATATTATTGGTGCCGACTACGGTAGCAGGTACCCCCGCCACCACGGAGTGGGGTGGAATATCACTTAATACTACGCTGGCGGCGGTAATTTTGGAGCCAGCGCCAATCTCGATATTGCCGAGAATTTTTGCCCCGGGGCCAATCATCACGCCTCGCCGCACCTTGGGATGGCGGTCACCCGTTTCCTTGCCGGTTCCCCCTAGGGTGACCGACTGGAGAATCGACACGCAGTCCTCCACCACGGCGGTTTCGCCGATGACGATGCCCGTGGCATGGTCAAACATAATGCCACGGCCAATTTGAGCTGCCGGGTGAATATCTACACCGAAAGACACTGAAATGCGGTTCTGCAGCACCAAGGCCAGCGGCTTTCTCCCTTGCTGCCACAACCAGTGTGCGGCACGCCAGGCCTGCAATGCGTGAAAACCCTTGTAGTAAAGAAAAGTAGAGAACAGATCCTGGCAGGCAGAATCCCGGTTGTAGATGGCGAGGATGTCGCAGTTGACCTTGTCCTCCATCTCGGGATCAGCATCAAAAGCTTCTTCGAAGACCTCGTGCAATGTCAGCGCGGAGGTGGCATTACAGCCGAGTTTTTCGGCCAGTAAAAATCCCAGGGCCGCTAACATGGTGTCATGTTTGAGGATGGTCACTTGCAGGAAGCTGGCCAGCACCGGTTCTTCAGCAGCGACCTTGGCGGCTTCCTGCTGGATTTGTTGCCAGAGGGTTTGACTCATAAATCGGAATACACGTAATAATTGTTCGACCATTATCGTGGGCTACTGGTTATTTTTCCAGCGGTGTGCGTGCCAGACACCAGATCTCCACCCTGGAGGCGCCGCCATTCATCAGTAACTTGGCCAGTTCTCGTGCGGTGCTGCCAGTTGTCATCACATCATCAACAATGGCTATGGCCTTGTTGGTGACTGGACGGTTAAGACGGAATGCGCCCTTGAGGTTGGCGAGTCGTTGTTTCCGGGTTTGACCCTGTTGGTGTGGAGTATGCCAGCAACGGCTGAGCAGTCTTTGGTCGACGGGAATAACCAGTCGGCGCCCCACATAATTGGCCAGCCAGGCAGCTTGGTTAAAGCCGCGCTGAAATTGTCGCCGCCAGTGTAGCGGTACCGGCACAATCAGCTCGGGCAATCTGTTTTTTTGCTCTAGTTCAGCGACTAAAAAATCGGCCAGCAGTGCACCCCGGCTAAATTGTCCCCGGTGCTTGAAGGCATTGACCAGGCTGTCTACCGGGAATTCATAGTGCAGGGGCGCCAGGCAGGATTCGAATGGCGGTGGTTTGGCGATACAGGTGCCGCAGATGGTTGGCGTATCTGGGGCGGCAGCGGCCAGGGGGAGGGCACATCGTAGGCAAGCGGGGCGATTAAAGGGCAGATCAGTTTCACAGTCCCGACACAGATCCATGGGGCGATGACAGGGAATTCCACACAGTAGGCAGTGGCCAGGAAAAAGCCGGTAGCTTAATTGGCGCCACAGGCGAACACAGTTGGCGAGCTGTTTTCTTTGAAGCATCGTTGTTAACCTAAAATCCATTTCTGGTTGACAGCGGCATTTGCTTATCTATCATAGCAAGCTGTCGTTTTACTATATGAGAGATTGATGATGTCAGCCAGCCACGCCGCAGAGATTCGCAATGACTGGACCCGTGACGAGGTCCTGGCGCTATTCAAGCAGCCGTTTAACGATCTGCTGTTTCAGGCTCAGGTGGTGCATCGTCAGCATTTCAATGCCAATGAGGTTCAGCTCAGCACCTTGCTCTCGATCAAGACGGGAGCTTGCCCCGAAGACTGTAAGTACTGCCCCCAGAGTTCTCGCTACGATACCGGTCTCGAGAAAGAACAATTGTTGGCAGTAGAGAAAGTCATCGAGGAGGCGAAAGCCGCTCGGGACAGTGGAGCTACCCGTTTCTGTATGGGGGCTGCCTGGCGCTCACCCAAGGATAAGGATCTGCCTGCTGTAGCGGAGATGGTCCGCCAGGTGAAGGCGTTGGGCATGGAAACCTGCATGACGCTGGGTATGCTAAAAGAAGAGCAGGCACACATGCTGGCAGAAGCCGGCCTCGACTACTACAACCATAATCTCGATACATCGCCCGAATACTACGGGGAAATCATTACTACCCGCACCTATCAGGATCGCCTAGATACCCTTGATAACGTGCGTCGTGCCGGTATGAAAGTCTGCGCCGGGGGCATTGTTGGGATGGGTGAAGGCGAAAAGGATCGTGCCGGTCTGCTAATGCAGTTGGCCAATCTGCCCCAGCACCCGGAATCTGTACCGATCAACATGCTGGTGAAGGTGGCTGGCACGCCACTGGATCAACAGGAAGACCTGGACGCGTTCGAGTTTATTCGCACCATTGCTGTAGCGCGCATACTGATGCCGAAATCCCACGTGCGCTTGTCCGCCGGGCGCGAGGAAATGAATGACCAGATGCAGGCGCTCGCCTTTATGGCCGGCGCAAATTCCATCTTCTACTGTGAAAAACTGCTTACCACGCCAAACCCCAAGGCTAACCGGGATATGGAGTTGTTGACTCGACTCGGTATTAAGCCGGAAACCCGTCATGTTGAACGGGATAGCGAAGAAGAGGAGCAGGTATTGCGACAGGCGATGGCGGAAGCGGAGAGCGACCACCTGTTTTATAACGCTGCCAACTAATGGCCTGAGGGTGGGCCGGAGACACGGCCTGCCGGGAGAATTTTAGATGTCCTCTTCGATGGATCAGCAGTTGCAGCTGCGGTTGGCACAGCGCCGCGCAGATAACCTTTATCGCCAACGTCACCTATTACAATCTGCCCAGAA
>JBFICU010000220.1:0-3485 GCA_041581855.1 Porticoccus sp.
ATATGGTCCACTATAAGTACAGTGGGGTCGATGCCAAAGTCAGCTTTGATGAGACGACGCTGCAGGTGGATGTCAAGCTGGGTCTTTTAATGGCCGCCTTGAAAGGGATGATCGAGTCGGAAGTCAATAAATACCTGGACAAGCACGTAACCTGAGTGAGCTTTTCAGGCGGCGTATTGATCTTTGATTCTGGAGCGACTTGCAAATATTGATGTGGTACCAGAGGCCGGACTCGAACCGGCACGCTTTTAAGGGCGGGGGATTTTGAATCCCCTGTGTCTACCAATTTCACCACTCTGGCACAGGGGCGCGATTATAGGCAGCGGCCCCCGCATAATCAAGAGAGCAACACGCGCCTTTGTAGATGGGAATCTGGCCCTGTCGAATTATTTCTATTACCCTTGCGCCCTTTCATAATTTGACCGCCCTATGCGCCGAGAACATTTCCATTACCATTTGCCCGATGAGCTGATTGCCCGTCAGCCAGCTGCCGAGCGCCGTGGCAGCAGATTGCTGGTGCTCGACGGTAACAGCGGCCAGTTATCACATCGCCAGTTTCCCGATATTGGTGAATTGATCAGGCCCGGTGATCTGATGGTGTTCAACAATACTAGGGTCATTCCTGCCCGCTTGTTTGGGCACAAGGAAAGCGGCGGGAAGGTAGAGATGTTAGTGGAACGATTGCTGGATGATCATTCCGTGCTGGCCCATCTGAGGGCAAGTAAATCTCCCAAGCCTGGAACACGAGTGGATTTTGAAGGCGGGGCACAAGCCGAGGTTGAGGGGCGAGACGGGGATCTGTTTCGGCTGCGCTTTTTAGGCGATCTCACGGCGCTGACCATTCTGGAATCCCATGGGCATATGCCTCTGCCGCCCTATATTGACCGGGCCGATAGCTTGGAGGATCGGGAGCGCTATCAGACTGTCTACGCGGAGAAGCCAGGCGCGGTAGCCGCCCCTACTGCCGGGTTGCACTTTGACCAGGCGTTACTGGAGCAATTGAAGTCCGCTGGTGTTGAGATGGTTCATGTGACCTTACATGTCGGCGCAGGAACATTTCAGCCGGTCAGAGTCGACAATATTTATGAGCACCAGATGCATTCGGAAGTTATTGAGGTTTCCGAAGACGTCTGCCGCAAGGTGGCGGAGACCCGTGCCAGAGGTGGGAGGGTGATTGCTGTCGGCACTACCAGTGTGCGCTGTCTGGAAAGTGCCGCTGCCAGTGGCGTACTGCGGCCCATGAGTGGCGATACAGAGATTTTCATTTACCCGGGTTATCAGTTCAGGGTAGTAGATGCGCTGATCACTAATTTTCACTTGCCGGAGTCCACGTTGTTGATGCTGGTTAGCGCCTTCTCCGGCTGTACAGGAATCATGGCCGCCTATGAGGAGGCGGTGCTCGAGCGCTACCGTTTCTTCAGCTACGGTGATGCCATGTTTTTAACCCGCAACCCCCAAGCTGCAGAGGATATCCCCCAATGAGTCGCCAATGTTTTATGTCCTTTGAGCTGGATGCCACCGATGGGAGAGCACGACGGGGCCGCATGCGTTTTCCACGTGGAGTGGTCGAGACTCCGGCTTTTATGCCGGTGGGTACCTGCGGCACGGTAAAGGGCATGCTGCCGCGGGATATTGAAGCCATTGGCGCTCAGATCATTCTCGGCAATACCTTTCACTTGATGCTGCGCCCAGGCACTGAAGTGGTGATGGAGCACAGCCCTGAGCCCGGTAAAAAGGGTACTTTGCACGACTTTATGTGCTGGTCGGGACCGATCCTGACGGATTCTGGCGGCTTTCAGGTTTTCAGTCTCGGCGAGATTCGCAAGATCTCCGAGCAAGGTGTGTCCTTTCGTTCACCTATTGATGGCAGTCCTGTGTTCCTTGATCCGGAAACGTCTATCCGGGTGCAGCGTGAGCTGGGTGCCGACGTGGTGATGATCTTTGATGAATGCACGCCCTATCCGGCCACGGAACAGCAGGCAAAATCCTCCATGGAACTGTCCCTGCGCTGGGCGCAACGCAGTAAAGAGGCCCATGGCGATAGCACTTCAGCACTGTTTGGCATCGTCCAGGGAGGGATGTACGAATCTCTCCGGGAGGAGTCTCTAGCTGGATTGGAGTCCATAGGTTTTGATGGCTATGCGATTGGTGGCTTGTCGGTGGGTGAGCCGAAGGAGGACATGCTCAGGGTTCTTGATCACCTGCCGCCACACATGCCCGCAGATAAGCCGCGTTACCTGATGGGGGTCGGTAAACCTCAGGATATCCTTGAAGCTGTTCGTCGCGGTATTGATATGTTCGACTGTGTGATGCCGACACGCAATGCCCGTAATGGCCACCTATTCACCAGCGCCGGGGTGGTGAAAATCCGCAATGCAGCGCACCGTCATGACACCGGTCCCTTAGATCCTCTATGTGATTGCTATACCTGCGAAAATTTCAGCCGTGCCTACCTGCACCATCTGGAAAAGTGCGGAGAAATACTAGGAGCGCAGCTCAATACCATTCACAACCTGCGCTATTACCAGAACCTGATGTCGTCGATCCGTCAAGCTATTGCAGAGCAGCGTCTGGATGAATTTGCCGAGCAGTTCTACCAGCAACAGGGACTGACACAGCCGACTTGAGTTGCCAGGATTTATCCCAATATAGGGCCGGGTAACTTTTATTTCCCGTGGATTCTGCAAGGCCAGCTGTTTCAGCCTATAATGCCTCGCTTTATCAACCGGGACACAACACAAGAATAGTGATATGAACCGTTACCCGTTTTGGAAATACCTGCTGATTCTCGTTGTCATTGCCCTTGGGGCGATTTACGCGCTTGCCAACCTTTATGTCCCTGACCCTGCGGTGCAGATATCCGGCCAGAGTAGCGGCACGGTGATTGATGAGCAGGTCTTGTCGCAGGTCGAAACCGCGCTGAAAGAAGCTGGTATTGAGTATTTTGGTGAGGAGGCGACAGGTGAAAACGGTCTGATTCGCCTTCGGGACCGTGAGCAGCAATTACCCGCCAAGCGCATTATCCAGCGCGCGCTGGGCTCTGATTACATCGTCGCGCTCAACCTTGCCGCTACTACGCCTTCATGGTTGTCATCCTTGGGGGCGAGTCCGATGAAGCTGGGCCTTGACCTCAGTGGAGGTGTGCATTTCCTGCTGGAAGTGAATACCGATGAAGCCATTGCCAAGCGTATGGAAACAAGTTTGCGTGAAGTTCGCGCCAGTATGCGTGAAGAAAAATTGCGTTATCGCTCGGTCAAGCTTGAAGATGGTAAGACCATCGTCAGCACATTTGGAACGGAAGCGGAGCGGGGCCAGGCCAGCGAAATCCTGCGCCAGAAATTTCGCGATCTCGGCCGACAGCTGAGCGAAGAGAACGGTGAATATGTCGTGCGTTCAAGCCTGTCTGAGGCGGCGGTCAGGGAGATCGAGGACTACGCCCTCACACAGAACCTGACGACCCTGCGTAACCGGGTCAATGAGCTGGG
>JBFICU010000221.1:0-3463 GCA_041581855.1 Porticoccus sp.
CAAAATCCACACCACTGCGCTCCAGGGAAGCTATGACCGCGCGCCCGGAAACCAGAGATATCTCCCGCTCCGCCGAAGTGCCTCCGTAGAGCACCCCAACCCGACCATATTTCTGTTTCATTGCTTCACTGACTGCCATTGCTGTTCTCTGTATCTCTCGCTATCTCAGTTTTCGTTCGTCTAACAACTTCACCAGCTTGCCGACGCTGCCGGCACCCTGGGTAATAACCATGTCACCACCGAGCACAACATCCTTGATGACATCGGCCACCGACTCGATATCGGGGGCATAAATTGGATCCACCAAGCCACGCTGACGAATGCTCCGACACATGGCACGGCTGTCTGCACCGGGAATTTCTTCCTCACCCGCGGGATACACCTCCAACAAAATCAGTACGTCGCAGCTCGACAACACCTGAACAAAGTCTTCATAAAGATCACGGGTACGGGTGTAACGGTGGGGCTGAAAGATCATCACCAGCCGCTTGTCCGGCCAGCCTTCACGCACCGCCTTGATCGTTGCTGCCACCTCACGTGGGTGGTGGCCGTAGTCGTCCACCAGCATGGCTGTACCGCCGGGTACCGGATATTCGCCGTGAATTTCGAAGCGACGACCAACACCCTGGAAGCCCACTAATCCTTTCTGAATGGCCTCATCCGACAAACCCTCATCGGAGGCCACCGCAATTGCCGCCGCCGCATTCAGCACGTTATGCACTCCGGGAATGTTGAGCTCGATGACCAACGGCTTTTCCTGGTCGGGTCGATGCACCTGGAAGTGGCTGCTTGCCTGCTTGATCGACACTCCCTCAATACGAAAATCCGCGTCCTCCGAAAAGCCATAGGTCAAGACTGGACGGGATACCGAGGGCAGAATGTCGCGAATCACCGGATCATCGATACAGAGCACCGCCAAGCCGTAAAACGGCAGATTGTGCAAAAACTCTACAAACGTTTGCTTCAAGCGGTTGAAGTCAAAGCCATAGGTTTCCATGTGATCAGCATCGATATTGGTCACCACCGCCACCATCGGCTGCAGGTGCAAAAAGGACGCGTCGCTCTCATCTGCTTCCGCGACCAGATAACGGCTCACACCGAGCCTTGCATTGGTACCCGCGCCTTTCACCAAACCGCCGATCACAAAAGTGGGGTCTTCACCACCCGCAGCAAGCACCGAAGCCAACAAGCTAGTAGTGGTTGTTTTTCCGTGGGTGCCTGCCACCGCGATACCGTGTCGGTAACGCATCAGCTCTGCCAGCATTTCAGCCCGGCGCACAATCGGGATACGCTGCTCCCTAGCACTGACTATTTCTGGGTTACTCTCAGTCACGGCGGAGGATTGCACCACCACATCAGCCCCGCTGACATTGTCAGCCACATGGCCCATCATGATTTTCGCACCCAGGCGCCGCAGACGAGAGGTATTGGTATTCTCCGCAAGGTCGGAGCCGGAAATAACATAACCCTGGTTGAGTAACACCTCTGCTATACCGCACATGCCACTGCCACCAATGCCGATAAAATGGATGCGACGGATGCGGCGCATTTCCGGAACGGCGTGAAAACCATCAGCGCCCACGGCACACCTCCTCACAAATATCAGCCACCCGTTCCGCCACATGGGGCTTGCTCAATTTGCGGGCATTGACGGCCATTTTCTTCAGGCGCTCACCGTCCACCAACCAGGACTGCAGCAACTCAGCCAGCTTTTCTGCTGACAACTCGGTCTGCTGGATCAGCAATGCGGACTGGCCATCCACCAACCACTGACCGTTATAGGTCTGGTGATCGTCAATGGCATAGGGAAAGGGAATCAACACTGACGCCACACCCGCTGCCGCCAATTCCGAGACGGTCAAAGCACCGGAGCGACAGATCACCATATCTGCCCAGCCATAAGCCTCGGCCATGTCACCGATAAAAGGCTCCACTCGAGCCTGAACACCGGCCTGGGCATAACTGTCCTCGGTCACCTGCTGATGAGCCTTACCAGACTGGTGGCGAATTTCCGGTCGTTCAGACATCGGCAGCAACGCCAACGCCTGGGGCACTATCTGATTGATGGCCAAGGCACCAAGACTGCCACCTAAAACCAACAGGTGACGGGGGCGATCAGGCGTAGCGATACGCATCTCTGGTGTTGGCAACGCACTGATTTCAGGACGCACAGGATTACCCGTCCACTCACCCCCAGGTAGCGCGCCCGGAAACGCCTCCAACACCCGATTAGCGACCTTACCTAGCAGTCGGTTGGTGGTCCCGGCAATGGCATTCTGCTCGTGGATTACCAAGGGAATACCCAATATTTTCGCAGCGATTCCACCCGGCCCAGAGGCAAATCCACCCAACCCCAACACCGCATCGGGCCGCTCACGGCGCAACACACCCACAGCCTGCCAAAGTGCCCTCAGCAACAATAGCGGTGCCCATAGCAACTTGATCAAACCCTTGCCACGCAGTCCTTCCACATCGATATAGTTAATGGGGAAACGGTTGGCAGGAACCAGCTCGGCCTCTATGCCACGACGAGTGCCAAGCCAGGTTACGGCTACATCGCGGGCACGCAGCGCCTGAGCCACTGCCAGAGCGGGGAAAACATGACCACCGGTACCGCCGGCCATCACCATCACTTTGTTACAACTCCGCTCTGTCACGTCTCACCTGTCTGGCCACTGCGGGCACATCATCCATTTCCCGGTTAATTCGCAAAACCAGCGCCACCATGGCACAGCACATCAGCAGGCTGCTGCCACCGTAGCTGATAAACGGCAGGGTCAACCCCTTGGTAGGCAGTAAGCCCGAAGTCACACCCATATTGATAAAGGCCTGCCCAGCCAACATCGTGGCAATACCAAAGCAGGTGTAGGCGGCGAACCAGTCTTCCAGTACCACCGCACGCTTTGCGACCTGCAAAATTCGTGATACCAAGAGGATGTAGAGCCCTATCGCGACGACCACGCCCAGCAGACCGAATTCCTCTGCATAGATGGCAAACACAAAATCCGTGTGTGCCTCCGGCAGATAAAACAATTTCTGGACGCTGTTACCAAGCCCCACGCCCAGCCACTCTCCGCGTCCAAAGGCGATCAACGACTGGGTCAACTGATAGCCGCTGTCGTATTGATCAGCCCAGGGATCAAGAAAAGTGACTAGCCGCTGCAACCGATAGGGGGAAAGCAATGCCACTGAAGCCATTGCACTGAAGCCTGCGACTAAAATGAGGGAGAACTGCCAAAGCTGGGCGCCGCCGATAAACAACATTCCGAGCACTGTCGCCGCCATGACCACGGAAGAGCCAAAATCCGGTTGCAGCAAAAGTAAAAGGGCGACCAGTGCCACCAAGCCAATTGGTTTGGCAAAGTAACGCCAGTTTTCCCGCAAGTCGCGCTGATAGCGTTCCAGATAACCTGCGGTAAACAGGATCATCACAAATTTCGCTATTTCAGAAACTTGCAGGTTA
>JBFICU010000222.1:0-3448 GCA_041581855.1 Porticoccus sp.
CGCCGTGCCGGATGAGCAGCGTTACAGCGCGCCGCTGGCGGTGGAAAAACCGTATGCCTTCAATGAAGAAGGCAGTACCGACAATAAAACTCATATCATCCTCGGCTGGCTGCTCGGTAAAGCTACCGATCTGGAAGCCAGCATGGAGGCCAACCTGCTGTGCAGCGTGCTGCTGGACAACAGCGCCTCACCCTTGCAAAAAGCCCTGGAAACCACCGAACTGGGTACCGCCCCATCCCCCCTGTGTGGACTGGATGATTCCCAGCGGGAATTGTGTTTTGTCTGCGGTATTGAAGGGAGTGAAGCGGATCGCGCCGACGATCTGGAACAGATGATTCTGGATGTACTGCATGATGTGGTGGAAAACGGTATTCCCCAGGAGCAACTGGAAGCCTCGCTGCACCAGTTGGAATTGCAACAGCGTGAAATCACCGGCGACGGGCACCCCTACGGCCTGCAACTGATCCTCACCGCACTGACCAGTGCCACCCATCGCGGCGATCCCATTGCCCTGCTGAATCTGGACCCTGTGCTGGAAAAACTGCGCGCCGAAATCAAGGACCCGGACTACATCAAACGCCTGGCCCGCAACCTGCTGCTGGATAACCCGCACCGGGTGCGTCTGACCATGGTGCCAGACAGTCAATTGTCGGCACAGCGGGAAGCAGAAGAGGCCAAGAAACTGACCGCCATTAAAGATAGCCTCGATGGGTCGGGCAAACAGGCCGTCATTGAGCGGGCTGCAGCGCTGAAACTGCGCCAGGAGAGAAAAGACGACGAGTCCATTCTGCCAAAAGTAGGGCTGGAAGATGTGCCGCCGGAAATGGCGTATGTGGAAGCCACCGAGAGGCAGACCAGCCCCCTACCCCTCACCAGTTACGGTGCCGGCACCAATGGGCTGGTGTATCAGCAGATTATTTTGCCGCTTCCCGCCCTCAGTGAAGCACAACTCGACCTGCTGCCTATCTATTGCCAAAGCCTCACCGAACTGGGTGTTGGCGACAAGGATTATCTGGCGACCCAACTGTGGCAATCCCGTGTCTGCGGCAGCATCCACGCCTACGCCAGTGTGCGCGGCAAACCGGATAACGAGCAGCTTCTGTCTGGTCACATGACCCTGTCCTCCAAGGGCCTGACCCGCAATCAGGGCGAATTGAGTGACCTGATGCAGGCAACACTGGAACAGGTTCGTTTTGACGAACTGTCGAGAATCCGGGAACTGGTAGCCCAGACCCGCGCCCGCAAGGAAACCAGTGTCACCGGCAGTGGCCACAGTCTGGCCATGGCAGCCGCCGCCAGCGGCATCAGCCCCGGTGCGCGACTGGCCCACCATTGGTCCGGTTTGGCAGGCATCCGCCAGATTAAGCAACTGGATGCGGCGCTGGCCGATAAAGGCAAGTTAGCCGATTTGGCCCAGCAACTGGCCGGACTACATCAACTGATGCTGAAGGCACCCCGGCAATATCTGCTGGTGGGCGAACATGACAAACTGGCCGACTACCAACAGGTGCTGCAACAGCATTTTGTCTCACCGGGAAATACGGCGTTCCAGCCCTTCAGCCAGCCAGAAGTTCACCAGCAGGTCGCCGCACTGTGGAAGACCAGCACCCAGGTGAATTTCTGCGCCAAAGCCTATCCCACCGTACCGCTGTCGCACCCGGATGCTGCACCCCTTACGGTGTTGGGTGGTTTCCTGCGCAATGGCTATCTGCACAGATCTATCCGCGAACAGGGCGGGGCCTATGGCGGTGGTGCCAGCCAGGAGAACAATATCGCGGCGTTCCGCTTCTTCTCCTACCGCGACCCGCGTATCGAAGGTACGCTGAACGACTTTGATGCCGCCCTCGAGTGGCTACAAAATGAACCCCATGAATGGCGTCAGGTGGAAGAGGCCATTCTTGGTGTGATCGGCTCCCTGGACAAACCCGGCTCTCCCGCGGGCGAAGCCAAGGAAACGTTCCATGCTGAACTCTACGGCCGCAGCCGCGAGGTGCGGGAAACCTTCCGCAACCGAGTTCGCCAGGTCACGCTGGACGACCTGAAACGGGTTGCTGCCACCTACCTGACCCCGGAGCGGGCTAGCACAGCAGTGGTGACTAATCCGGATCAGGCCAAGCTGGCGGAGACCCTCAAGCTGACGCCGGAATCCCTCTAGTGTTTGAGTTTCACCTTGAACCACGGTTTTCCGAAACCGATGCCTTGGGCCACATCAACAACACGGTGTTGCCAGTGTGGTTCGAGGCGGCCCGGGCGGACATTTTTCGGTTGGTGCACCCGAGCCTGACACGGGACGACTGGCCAATGATTCTGGCCGGGATACAAATCGATTTTATCGACCAGATTCACCTGGGCAGCGAAGTGACTATCGTCACTGGCATCCGCAAAATCGGCACCAAGTCTTTTACCGTCGGCCAGCAGGCCTTCCAGAATGGCATACGTGTGGCTCGCGGCGAAGCGGTGCTGGTGTGGTTCGACTACCAGCAACAAGCCTCCCAACCAATACCGGAGGAGGTGCGCACCCTGCTCAGTGAACACCTGTTGGATCAACACCCACAGGAAAACGACCCCCAATGAGCGGCACGAAAGACAATCTCTACTCCGCGCCACAACTCAGCATTGCGGGATTCCGCTTTGATCGGGCGGTGGCGTCGGTCTTTCCCGACATGATCAAGCGCTCGGTACCCGGCTACGAAACGATCATCGCCATGACGGGTACTCTGGCAGAGCGTTACGCACAATCCGGCAGCCACTGTTACGACCTGGGCTGTTCACTGGGCGCCTCCACCATCGCCATGCGCCACCATATTCCCCATGAGGACTGCCAAATTATTGCCGTGGATAACAGTGAGGCGATGCTGGCCCAGTGCCGCGCCATACTGGATCAGGACGATGGCAAGACGGCGGTAGAACTGGTCTGCGACGATGTCCAGAATGTCCCGGTCACCGATGCCTCGATGGTGGTGCTGAATTTCACCCTGCAATTTATTCCCGTGCCACAGCGCCGTGAGCTGTTACACCATATTGCCGAGGGATTGCGCCCCGGCGGCGTGCTGGTGCTGTCCGAGAAAGTCGCTTTTGAAGACCCGCAACACCAGCAGTTGATGATTGAACTGCACCACAACTTCAAACGCGCCAACGGCTACAGCGATCTGGAAATCAGCCAGAAGCGCTCCGCCCTAGAAGACGTGCTGATCCCCGAAACATTGGCGGTACACCGCCAGCGCCTGCGCGACGCCGGTTTCAGCAGCGTCGATGTGTGGTTCCAGTGTTTTAACTTCGCCTCGTTGATTGCCATCAAATAACCATGATCGACTATTCCTCTTTAATTGCCGAACTGGCCAGCGGCCCACTCGCACCCTGGGCTGATCTGCTGCCACAACAGGTGGCCGATGGCATGGCAGTGGAGCGCTGGGGCGATCTGCCGGGCTGGCAGGCAGTGCTGGCACAA
>JBFICU010000223.1:0-3345 GCA_041581855.1 Porticoccus sp.
CGGGAGTTGTAACCCTCGGGCAGCTGCAGTTCGATATTGAGCCTGTCAGGAGACAGGCGTTGCGCCTCAATACGATAGTCTAACCAGCTGGCAACCTGATACTGCTTTTTACTCGTAACAGGTTGGGCAGACATCAACCGAAAATCACGGGTCAGAGCCACGCCGTGACTGCCGGGTAAAGCGGTATTAAGTGCATAGAGCCATGGTTGCCGGGTCGGCTCAATCACCACCGAATAGCGCAGCGGCTCACCCCTGCGCTCAATCATTTGATCCCAGCTTTTTGGCGGCTGACCATACCATTGCAGCAGCGCGCCATCATCCAAACTGGTGCGGCGAGTCCGTGACCAGGTCCGGCCATCAAATTTCGACAATACCAGCCCGCGCCAATACAGTTGACTCTGTGGGGGAATAGGCCCGTCAAAGCTGACCCGAAACGCCAATTCGGCCGAACGACCCAATTGGCTGAAATCACCCGGAGACATAGTGTCGGTAACGCCCGTTTTCGCCTTGGCGGTCTGAATAGGAACGGACCATAGCGCACCAACACGAGGCATAATCAAGAACATCACGATCATCAGCGGAATGGCCTGAAACAGCAATGCCGCTGCACCCTGGAGAGGACGAAGTCTGCCTGAGGTCGTGTCACTCTGATGCAGCCCGATCAGCGCAGCGAGCACCAACAGCAAACAACCCAGAATGTACCCCGCACCCGCTATGGACTGATCAAACAGGGCGGCCAGCGACGCCACAAAAAAGGCCAGCAACACCACCAGATAAGCATCCCGGCGATGAGCCATTTCCAACAATTTCATGGCATAGGCAGTGACCAGCAAGGCCACCATCGGTTCAAGACCAATAGGGTTGCCATATTCAAGCAGCAAACCCGCTAAACAAATGGCCAACAGCCCCAGCTTTACGGGCCTGCCGGGCAGAGCCCAGGCACCCCTGAAACTCTGAATTCGCCAGCAGATGGCTACTACCGCTGCTGCCAGTACCCAACGGGGCAGGTTATCCGCATGAAGGGCAATCACTGCGGCATAGGCCGTTAGCAACCAGAACAGGGCATGGCGGCGGATCTGCCAGGAGGGCGTCACAAGAAGCCCTCTCTCTCGGGAACTTCAAACAGGGCAAGTTCTGCCAATACCCGCTGCCGGTGTGCTTCACCCGTCGCGGGCTCAACAACCACACCCGGCAAAAGCAGGCCATAGGACTGGCCTAACGGCACAATCTGCAACAGCAACCCACACAATCTCGACAGCCTTGCCTCCCGGTCAAGTCCTGGAAACTGCTCCCAATCCAGCCAGAGTTGTTGGTCGAGCACATCACCATAGTGCTTGGTATACAAGCCTTGCTCACGAGCGTAATGCTTCCAGGCAACATGTTTCAGGGAGTCTCCAGGCCGGTAACGATTCAAACCCACAAAGTCATCACCGCCCTCACCGCCCTGCAGCAGCCCGTCACCGGTAGTCCGTCTACCAAGCGGAGGCGAGTCAGGAAATAACGGTCGCGGATAGACCAGTCCCCGAATCGCCAGATCCACATAGGTCCAGGCACGCAACAATCCCACTGGATAGATGCTCTCTATGCATAGCCGGCCAGGGTCGTGTAATCCTCGCTGACGGGCGGGAACCGTTAATTTAACGCGACATTCCGTCACACCGGGAATTGCCACAACCACCCTTTCAGAGCCGGCAAAGGAACATCCCAGGCCGTCCCGAAAACGCGGTCTTGGCTGGCGCAATAACAGTTCTATTGTCAGGGTCTTATCCGCAAAACCCGGTGTCACTTTTAGGCAGGTCACGCTGAGACCGGAAAGATTGGCAAAACTATGTAGGATCGACACCACAAAAAGTGATGCCAGCAGGCAGGTTATGCCAAAGACGAGATTGTTTTCGTAGTTGGTGGCCGCCAGCCAACAGAGCACGATCACGAAAAGGAATGAAAAACCGGTGACAGTAGGAAAAATAAACAGGCTGCGCCTACCCAGGGTCACTTTGGATGAGGGCGGCAACCGGCGGGTAAGCCAGCGTGAAAAACGCTGCTGAAAAAAACCCCGTACTGACACTGCCACGTTTCGTGTCCCTTAATCCGCCATGGAAGAGATGCCCACTGACATCAAAAGATATCGACCGTGTTCAACACTCGGCGCACCAGTGCTTCGCTGTCGAGACCAGCGTGTTCTCCCGCAGCACTGAGACGGTGTGACGCCACGGAGGGGAATACTGCCTGCACATCTTCGGGAATCACATAATGACGTCCTTGAATCAAGGACCAGGCACGGGCGCATTGCAGTACGGCCAGAGCACCACGCGGCGATAGTCCACAATGAAACCCCGGATCATCACGCGTGTACTGCACCAACCGCTGCAGGTAATTCACCAGGCTCTCGGACGCCTTCACCTCGTTGACCTTCTGCTGGATCTGCAGCAGTTGCCCGGGGCTGAGCATGGCCTTGAGTTCTCCCAAGCGGCTGCGGGGATCAACGCCCGAAAGTAACGCACGCTCTGATTCAGGGTCAGGGTAGCCCAGGGCTATGCGCATCAGGAAGCGATCAAGCTGAGACTCCGGCAGAGGGAAAGTCCCGGCCTGACTGGCCGGATTCTGGGTGGCAATAACAAAAAAAGGGTTTGGCAGTGCCCGGGTTTCCCCCTCGACAGTCACCTGCCCTTCTGCCATGGCCTCCAGTAATGCGCTCTGAGTCTTGGGGGTGGTGCGGTTGATTTCATCCGCCAGCAACAACTGGCTAAATACGGGACCGGGATGGAATTCAAACTGGCTGCGATTGCGATCGTAAATGGAAACGCCGAGGATGTCCGCAGGTAGCAGGTCACTGGTGAACTGAATACGGCTGAAAGAAAGCCCCAGAACGTTGGCAAGCCCATGCGCCAGGGTGGTTTTCCCCATCCCGGGCAAGTCTTCGATCAGCAGGTGCCCGCGGGCAAAAAGACAAGCCAACGCCAGCCTGATCTGTTCATCCTTGCCAATCAGTACCGTCCCTACGGCAGCTACCAGCTTGTCTACAACCCGTTGCATAAAGCCCTCTTTATCTGCCTGAGTAACAGCGGGGCTTGGGGCGGTCCGATTCCGAAATCAGATCGCCGACAGCCCGCGCTGCAAATCCGCTTTAATATCCTCGATATCCTCTAGGCCGACTGCGATACGGATCAGGTTTTCAGTAATTCCCGACGCAGTTTTCTGTTCGTCACTGAGGCGCCCATGGGTAGTTGTGGCCGGGTGAACGATGGTGGTTTTAGCATCTCCCAGATTAGCCGTCAGGGAGAGGATACGGGTGCTATCGATTACCTGCCAGGCCTGCTCCCTGCCCCCTTTGACCCGAAATGACAG
>JBFICU010000224.1:0-3235 GCA_041581855.1 Porticoccus sp.
ACGCGGTTGGTGAGCCACATTTTGTGGCGGAGCGATTGGGGTTTGTGAGTCCGCCACTGCCTGTTCTTGAGCCTGGTCAGTTGCCGCTCTTGCTGGGAGGGCAATCGCAGCCTCTTGGCTGGATTTTGTTACAGGATCAGTTGCGACCGGGCGCACGTGAAGCCCTGGCTCAACTGCGACAGCTGTCAGTTGACGTCGTTTTGTTGAGTGGTGATCGGGTCGAGTCAGTCGCAGATATGGCGACCAAGCTGGGTGTTGAACAGTGGCGTGGGGCACTGACACCCCAGGAGAAACTGACTTGGGTCAATGGCCAGCAACAACAGGGACATCGTGTGGTCATGGTCGGTGACGGGATTAACGATGTGCCCGTGCTGAGTGGTGCCGACGCCTCTGTGGCGCTGGGGGATGCCAGTGATTTCGCCCGCATTCATGCAGACAGTATCTTACTGTCTGGCAACCTGTGTACGTTGCCAGAGGCCATTTTCCTGGCCCGGCGCACTCGTATGGTTATCCGCCAGAACCTGGGGTGGGCGCTGATCTATAATTTGTTGGCGTTGCCATTGGCTGCCGCTGGCTTAATCCCACCTTGGGCAGCGGCGATTGGCATGTCAGCCAGTTCGTTGTTGGTGGTGGTGAATGCGTTGCGCCTTAGTCACGTCAGGGAGAAAAGCGATTCCTGTGGCGTTACATTGCAGACTGCACAGTGATGTCTTTTTAGGTTGTTATCCTAGGTTATTGAATAATGGCAAGTTTATATCTTCTTATCCCGGTCTCTCTGATCTTTTGTGCACTGGCCATTTGGATCTTTTTCTGGGCCGTAAATAACGGCCAGTACGATGACCTCGAGGGCGAGGCGGATCGTATTCTCTTTGAGGAAGATGATGAGTTGTCCCCCCAAAATGATCAGGAAAGCGGTCCATCTGCAGTAGATGACAACGAACACAAGGATACCTAAGGATGGTGGATACGGCGGGAATGTCTGTGCTGGCCATGTTTGTCATTGGCCTGATGGGGGCCGGCCACTGTGTCGGCATGTGCGGGGGAATCGTGGCAGCTTTGGGATTTGCCGCCGACAAGGAAACCAACCGCTGGCCTATTTTGCTCAGTTACAATTTGGGTCGTATCACCTCTTATGCTATCGCCGGTGCTTTGGTCGGGCTGCTTGGTTTGTTTGGCCGTGAGTTTCTGTCACTTGGCCCTTGGTTACGTGCTTTTGCCGGAATACTACTGATCCTTATGGGGCTGTATCTGGCTGATTGGTGGCGTCTGCTCACCTGGTTCGAAAGAGGTGGTCAATACCTCTGGCGACGTATCCAGCCATTGGGAAAGGGATTGTTTCAGGTTCGCAGTGCGGGCAGGGGATTCCTGTTTGGCATGATCTGGGGCTGGTTGCCCTGTGGACTGGTTTATTCCGCGCTGGCTTATGCGGCCGCAACGGCGGAACCCGGTTCTGGCGCCTTGGCCATGGCCGCGTTCGGGCTAGGTACTTTGCCCGCCATGCTGGCAGGTGGGGTTTTTTCCAGCCAGCTGAAGCAGTGGCTACAGGGTAGGCTCCTCAGAACTGTCATGGCGCTGGTGTTGATACTCTTTGGCGCCTGGACACTGTGGAGCGCGTTTGCCCATATGCACCATCAGCCGGCGATGACAACTTCGTCGTCTTCCAGCGCTGTCGGTGATGATATCCACCAGCATATGCACCATTGATAGTGGTCAATATCACTTTTCTCCGGTCCTTAGTTGACTTTGATCAAGTCATCGGTTTGACTTCAGAAGTATAAAAACTGATACCAAAGGCTAAGAAAAAAGCCCGCTGGGTCAGCTGATTCAATTAAACAACAAAAAAACGGGGATGTTATGTTAGGTCACATTGTTGGGTTGCTCTACGATCCACAGTCAGAGTGGAAGAAAATTGGTGCTTTATCCGATGAAGCCCTCAAGCGGATGAGTATTTATTTCATTTTTCTAGGCATGCTGCCGGCCATTGGTTTCTATATTGGCACCACCCAATTTGGTTGGACCATCATCGGTGACGAACCCACGCGTATTACTGAGGGCAGTGCCATTCCCCTAATGGTGTTGTTCTACTTTGCCCTGATGGGAGCATTGGTGTTTATTGGTTGGATGATTGGCTGGATGTCCAAGACCTATCAGTCGAATGCCACATCCTTCAAAGGTTTTGTGTTTATGGGGCTGTGTTGCAGTCCGATATTTCTCGCGGGAATCTTCGCGGTTTATCCCATCTGGTGGCTTGACCTTCTGTTGGCAACAGCTGCTTGCGGCTATGCCATACGGCTGATGTATCTGGGTATTCCCGATGTAATGCATGTGCCGGAAGACCAAGGCTTTCTTTATGCCAGTGCTGTGTTCGCCATGGCATTGGTCTATGTAGTAGTGGTTTTGGTCGCTACTGTACTGCTCTGGGAATACGTGGCGGCGCCTGTCTTCACCAACTAATCCAGTTTCTTTCTAAAAAACCGTACAGTTTTGCTGTACGGTTTTTTTGTCTCCACTACAAAGCGCTATTCGTTTAATATCTGCACTGACCTGTGTGCCTTTCGGCGGGTAGTTTTTGCCAGCTCTATCGCGATTTTTTCACATTTTATTGACGGTTAATTGATGTTCTCATGATTAGATTAACCATCTGAGAAATATGGTTTTTTAATTATGCCTATCCAGGCTAGTAGCCGCAAAACATCTGTACTGCGCAATCATCTGGTATTCAGCGCGTTGTGTGCATTAGTGCTGTCGTTGCTGTATACCGCAGTGCGTGCAGCGCTATTAATTTACAACCACGAATTAATTGGTGACATTCCATCAGGCGATATTCTGGAAGCCTTTTTGAACGGTGCACGCTCTGATCTGCGCGTTGTGGCCTATGCCTGTATTCCCCTCATTATTGTCATTCCCAGTCGCCGGGCGATGGGATGGCGGTGTTGGGGTTCTGCCCAGTGACCAGGTGGTAGCGGCAACCGCTCAAGTTGGATTGCCCGAACTGCATAGCGCCCTATAATACGTCGACATTATTCCTGGTTTTTACTCAGAACTGGAATGATAGGAAATTGGGCCTATGCTGTGAGGACGGGCTGGATTCTACTGTTGCTGCTACTGGTCGTCGGAGAGAATATGCGCCTTTTACATACCATGTTGCGAGTGGGGAACCTGGACACATCCATTACTTTTTATACCCAGGTATTGGGTATGAAACTGCTGCGGCGCAAGGATTTCCCCGATGGTC
>JBFICU010000225.1:0-3184 GCA_041581855.1 Porticoccus sp.
CTGTTGCTGGAAGTGCCCGATTTCCAGACAGATGGCAAGTTTGATACTGAGCGCTACGAATTTGTGCTTAGGCAGATGGGATATTCGCCCACTTCCTATAACAAGTTGCTGACCACTGACATGGTAACTAACCAGTTTATGCAGGGTGTAGCAACAACCGGATTTTCAACAGGCCTTGAAAGTAAACTCCTTGCCGGTATGACTGAGCAGACTCGGGACTATTACTACCTGACAATTCCCAGAGCGCCATTGCTGGAATCTGTCACGGTCCCCTCGGCAGATATTCGAAGCTATTACGATGCTAATCAGGATGAGTTTGTCTCCGAAGAGCAACTGGTTGTTGAATATGTAGAGTTGCGTCCCGCAGATCTTGTAGAAGATGTGGATGTTGATCAGAGTATGGTGGACGAGATCATCGACGCCAAAATTGCCACAGCTTCGTCTGTTCGCTCCCGTCGGGTTGCCCAGATATTGTTGGAACGCCAGGATGATCAAAGTCAACTGAAGAGAATCGCTGAAATCCAGGAAAAGCTGAAGGCCGGCGAAGACTTCGCTGCCTTGGCAAAAGAATATTCCGAAGATTATGGCACTGCTGAGCAGGGTGGTGATCTTGGGTTCATTCAGGCAGGAGATTTGCCAGAACCGTTGGGTGCTGAACTGGATGAGTTGGCTGTTGGGGAGGTTTCAGGCGTTGTAGAAAGCGATTTGGGCATACACCTGCTGAAACTACTTGATGAAAAAGCAGCGGATGTGCCAAGCCGAGAAGCGCTTGAGCCCAGCGTTCGTCAGGAACTGACTCATCAACTGGCTATGGAGCTTTTGCCTGAACGCATAGAGGAGCTGAAGGACCTTTCGTATAACGCGGAATCACTGAAGTCTGTTGCCGATCGCCTTGGTCTTGAGCTGCAGGTTTCCAAGCCGTTCAGCCGTGAAAAAGGTGAAGGTGTCACTGCAAATCCTCTCGTGGTTAAGGCCGCATTCAGTAAGCCTGTCCTGGAAGATGGGATCGCAAGTGAGGTGTTGGATCTGGCGGATGATCATGTTCTGGTACTGGCATTGAAAGAGCGTATCCCTGCTAGCCTTAAGCCACTGGCTGAAGTGAGAGAAAAGATTGAATCCACGCTGAAACAACAACTCGCCAGTCGACAATTAATGGCTCATGGTGAGGCCTTGGCTGGTTGGGTGAAATCTGGCGACACGATTGAAGAGGTGGCTAAAAAGGAATCTTTGGCGTGGCAGGTCAGTTTGGATACCAAGCGGTTTACTGGCAATCAAAATGATGAAATCAGGCAGAAGGTGTTTACCATGGCTGAGCCTGTTGGGCACCCCGTGGTTGACAGCCTGATACTGGAAAATGGTGATTATGTTCTCATCTCCCTGGTCAAGGTAACAGAGGGTGATTTCTCTCAACTCAGCAGTGAACAGCAGAAACTGTTGACTGCAACCATTGCCCTGACAACGGCAAGTCGGGATTACCAGGCCTATGAGAAGCTGCTGCTTGAAGATGCAGATGTGGCTTCAAAATACTGAAATGCCCGTTTGACAGCTGAGGATATAAATTATTGAGCTGCACAGTTTGTTTTCAAGGCGAAAATAAAAAAGTGCGCTGCAAGTAAGACTGGAGTGGTAACAAATGGCGGATTATCAGTATGACCTTGTGATCATTGGCAGCGGCCCTGCAGGCGAGGGGGCGGCTATGTCAGCGGTCAAACAGGGTTGGTCTGTTGCAGTAGTCGATGAGCGCCCCCAAGTGGGTGGTAACTGTACCCATTTGGGCACTATTCCCTCCAAAGCATTGCGCCACTCGGTGCGCCGCATGGTGCAGTTCAATACCATGTCCATGTTTCGTGCAGTGGGTGAACCACGCTGGTTTTCTTTTCCCGAGCTGATGCAAGCGGCGGACGAGGTGATTCGCAAACAGGTGGATGGCCGCACTCGTGAATACTCCCGCAACCGTATCCGCTTTCATGTGGGCCGTGCGAATTTTATCGATAGCCACGAAATCTCTGTCTGTAAGCCCGACCATACGAAAGAGACCATTAAGAGCCGATTTTTCCTGATCGCTACCGGCTCAACCCCTTACCACCCCGAAGACGTAGACTTTTCGCACCCCTGCATTTTCGATAGTGATTCGATTCTGAAGCTGAATCGAACCCCGCGGAACATCATCATTTATGGCGCTGGAGTCATCGGTTGTGAATACGCTTCCATTTTTGCAGGGTTGGAAACACGGGTTGATTTGGTCAATACCCGTTCAGGCCTGTTGTCCTTTCTGGACGACGAAATTTCCGATGCTTTGAGTTATCACCTACGGGATCTCAATGTGACCGTGCGTCACAACGAGGAGTACGCCAAGATTGAAACACGCGGCAATGGCATTACCATGGAGCTGAAATCCGGCAAGCGTATTCATGCCGAAGCCTTGCTCTGGTGTAATGGCCGTTCCGGTAATACCCGCAATATGGGGTTGGATGTACTAGGCCTGGAGTCTGACAGACGTGGTCAGCTGGAGATCAATGAGCATTACCAGACCAGCGTTCCTCATGTTTATGCTGCAGGTGATGTCGTAGGTTGGCCTGCGTTGGCCGGCGCGGCTTATGACCAGGGTCGTTTTGCTGCTGCCCATATGTGTGATACCGCCCGTGAGTACCACGTGGAGGATGTCGCGACCGGTATTTATACCATTCCGGAAATCAGCTATGTCGGTAAGACCGAGTCTGAGTTGACCGAGCAGCAGGTACCCTATGAAATCGGCAGGGCATACTTCAAGAACATCGCCCGAGCCCATATTACCGGTGAAGAAGTAGGTGTTTTGAAAATCCTCTTTCACCAGGAAACACTGGAAATTCTCGGCGTACACTGCTTTGGCGCAGAAGCGGCGGAGATTATCCACATTGGCCAAGCCATCATGAATCAAACCGGTAAGGCCAATACCATCGAGTATTTTATCCGAACCACCTTTAACTATCCGACAATGGCTGAGGCGTACCGCATAGCGGCCATTAACGGGATTAACCGGTTGTGTCGCGAGTCAAGAAAGTTAGTGATTTAAGACGGTCATTCGGTAGGGCCATGACGGCCATTATTGTGTTCCACAAAAAAGGCGCCATCAGTTGGCGCCTTTTTGATTTGGGAGACAGGCCCGTCTTTAATCAGGGTGATTCCGCTGGTGGCGTTTCTGCGC
>JBFICU010000226.1:0-3167 GCA_041581855.1 Porticoccus sp.
TGCTGGGCAGCCAGGGCAAGGCCGATGGGATGACAGCCGCCGTGACCCGAAGTCATAAATATAGTGGTCGCTTCCCGCCATATTTGAAGCTCTTCGTGCTGGGTGGGCTGATAGTCTTTTGAGAGGGCGCGCATTGCCATCATCAACGCCGCCGGGCCACAGGTGAATGTAGTGGTCTGCTGAATCCAAGGGATGGCGCGGTTTTCCGCCACGGGCGGCACTGTGCGAATGCATTTCTGCATACGCAAGGCATCGTTGTTATCTTCGTAATAATTGCGGTAGATACCGAATGGCTGATAGCCCATGGATTGGTAGAGCGCAATACCCGCTTGATTGTCCACGCTCACCTCAAGTCGCAGGAAGACTCTACCCGCCTCCTTACTGATGGTTTCTCCTTCAACCATCAACTTTCTGGCAAGACCCAGACCACGATAGTCCGGATCAATGGCAATGGAATAGAGTCTTGCCAGGGAAGTGCCGCGAAAGAAAATAACCAAACTGTAACCCACTACCTGATTTTCCAGTTCAGCGACAATAAAGGCGCAGTTATCCGCCTGAATCCAATGACGAAAACTACGACGACTGAGGCGATCAGTTGAGAAACATTTTTTCTCCAGTCTTAGCAGTTGCTCCAGATCCCCTGGCAACACGTTACGAATACCCACTTGACTGTTCATGTAGCAGATACCCCTCGTAACGCTTGCTGCAATACCTGACGAGCTCGAAAAATGACCGCTTCTCGCCAACCGCCATCTTCAGGGTAGAAGTGGGAACGCATGGCAGATGCCGCCGCAGACAGGGATGAGGCTGGTGGGTATTCCTGTGTCCAGACACTCGCCTCATCTTGAAGCACATCGAACAATGAATCCGTCCCGAGCGTGCCGAATTCAAGGGTCACAAAGCAACTTTCCCCGCCCATGATGTGGTGCCAGGCGTAATCGAGTAGTCCGAGTTTCGGAACAGAACTCGACGTCCCTACCAAGGGTAATCCACAGCCAGGCCCATACCAATTGTGTGCCACGTTGACGCCAGCGCTTCCCAACGGGTGGTCGCAAATGACTTCACCATAACCGTAGGGACCTAATCCTGTGTGTACATCCACTACCGCCAAGCGGCGCTCAGCCAACGCATTATCACTTATCAGGGTTTCTATCACGGTACGGCTGAAACCGGGGCCATTACCACCATAAAAAGGCCCACAGGGGTCATTGTATTGACCACCACTGAAAGCGATTTCAAAATCACGCTGCCCTTCCTGTCGCGCGAAACTTGCAAGTGCCTGACGCCGCTCTGCTTTGTCAGTTAACGCCAGCAAAGGCCTCAATCTTTCGTAGCCCGGATTCTCAGGAAATGGCTGGGAGAAATCGACAAAGTTGCGGTTTACGTCTATTCCTTGCTCGTCGCAACGCCGACAGTGCATATAGCCCCAGGGATTCAGCGCATTGATACACAATATTGCTGTATCCGTGGGCAATGTCACTTCCTCAGACGCCAACAGGTTAAACCAATCCACCTGCACTGCTGTTCCGGCAAAACCTTCCACACCGTGCGTACCGCCGATCACCACCAGCACCCTACTCGCATCAACAGGTCCCAGCCAGGCTGTCTGGCAAATAAGGCTGGTATCGGATTCGTTGGTAAAGTCACGCCTATGCACTTCGAGAGCAATATTACTCAAAGCCCCAGCCCAACGTTGGCATCCATCCCGATAATCAACCGGAAACACTTGAGGAGAAAATCGCTGAAGGACTGAAGAGAGAGGCATACCGCTTTCCTGAAACATTCGCTGATCATAGACCCAAACGAAATATCGAGTAAGTGGATACGCCCAGAATTTTGGTGTGGCCGGACACAGGAAAATATCTGTTGAACCCTGACAAAGGTCCCCTGTCAAAAAAGGATTGTCATAACTTACTTTGATATTGGATGTCTGCTCATGTTCGCCCGCGCTCTAATGCTCGCCCTGTTCCTGCTAGGTTCTTCAAATATTTTGGCCGCTACGGAAAAAGCGATTTTTGCTGGCGGGTGTTTTTGGTGTATGGAACCCCCTTTTGACAAACTGGAAGGTGTCATCACCACCGTCTCCGGATACATCGGAGGACAAAAAGAAAACCCGACCTACCGTGAAGTATCTTCTGGTGGAACTGGTCACTTCGAAGCAGTTGAAGTGACCTATGACCCGACAAAGGTGAGCTACGAGACGCTATTACGAACCTTCTGGACCAATATCGACCCACTGAATGCCAAAGGACAGTTTTGCGATCGTGGCAGCCAGTATTTGACCGCCATTTTTTATCTGAACGAAGAGCAAATGAATGCTGCTCAGGCATCAAAAAAAGCATTGATTGAAAGCGGGTTGTTCGACAAAACCATCACCACACAGGTCATAGCTGCCAGCAGGTTTTATCCCGCAGAGGAATATCACCAAGATTACTACACCAAAAATCCCCTCAAATATCACTACTACCGCAATGGCTGCGGGCGTGATATTCGCTTAAAACAATTATGGCGAAATGTAGAACTGCCTTTTTAACAATCGAACTGGGGAAACCGCCGACGCGTATCAGTTAACAACCAACACATCCCCCTGCAAGCGATGTAGGACACGCTCTGAGGTGTTGCCCAGCAGGTGACCCGAGATGCCCTTGCGCGCCACACTGCCAATCACCAGCAACCCACTCTGTCCAACTTCCTCAATGATCATTTTCTCCGGGTTTCCTTCCAGAACCTGAAGCTCTGCTGCTTCTATACCCAGGTCGTCCAACGTCCGCTGAAGAAGATCCATACTTTGCTGTTCAAGCTGCGTAAACAAGTTAAGTGAATCGGGAACTCTGGCCTCAATAGCCATTTTCATAGCAGATGCGGGGAGCACGGAAACGACGCCAAGAGGGACCTTGAACACCTTGGACATAACTCGAGCATTATCCAGAATACGGGCCGTTAATTGGCGATGCGCCTCACTGGTATCCAGACAATCTACTGCCGCCACGATACGGTTGATCGGGTGCTCATGAGGTGTCAGCGCCATCACAGGACAGGGTGCCCGGCGCAACAGGTTCCAGTCATTGGGGGTGTACACCAAGCCATCCATCAAATGATGTGGAGCAGGCTCCATCACAATACAATCGGCACTGATATTCTCTGCCCAATTGACTATCCCTTCGGAA
>JBFICU010000227.1:0-3137 GCA_041581855.1 Porticoccus sp.
GGAGTCGAACCCCTGTTACCGCCGTGAAAGGGCGGTGTCCTAGGCCTCTAGACGAACGGGACAATTGCTTCTCATCAAGAGAGGCGCGCATTCTATGAAGCCGAATCTGCCCTGTCAACCCTGCATTTGTTTTTTCTAACGTCTCACAAAGCAGAACGGCACCACAATAAAAGAGACTCCGTTTCTGCGCATTGAATAAAAGGCTCAGACTTTCTTTTTCAGGGCAAGAGAGGCTGAATTGACACAATAACGCAGGCCCGTGGGTGCCGGGCCATCTTCAAACACATGGCCAAGGTGGCAGCCACAGTGAGCACAGGTGATTTCGGTACGAATCATCCCGTGACTGACATCAGGATGTTCGGCGATATCACCCTCAGACAACCCCTGATAAAAGCTCGGCCAACCACAACCAGCATCGTATTTACTGGCTGCATCAAACAACGGGTGACCACAGCACTTGCAAACGTAAGTGCCGTCGGCCATTTCATGGCAATACTCACCGGTAAACGGTCGCTCCGTACCTTTTTCACGGCAAATCCGATATTCCTCGGGGCTTAGTTTGGCTCGCCACTGCGCTTCATCATCCTTTTGGCTATCCGCCATGTTGCCACCTCACAGATTGCTTAGTTATGACAGGGTTTTGATATACAATGAGTTTTTTCTCAGGGTTTGACAACCAACAACGGCAATTTATGCAACATATCAAGAAATCCGACAAACTGGATAACGTCTGCTACGACATTCGCGGGCCGGTGCTCGACCACGCCAACCGGCTGGAAGAAGAGGGCCTACGCATCCTCAAACTGAATATCGGCAACCCGGCACCTTTTGGTCTGGAAGCCCCCGACGAAATCATTCACGACGTGATTCATAACCTGGCCAATGCCCAGGGTTACTGCCACGCCAAAGGCCTTTACAGCGCGCGCAAGGCAGTCATGCAGCGCTGCCAGATCATGGGCATTCCCAACGTTGAAATTGATGATGTGTTTCTCGGCAACGGTGTCAGTGAACTGATTGTCATGGCCATGCAAGCCCTGCTGAATAACGGCGACGAAATTCTGGTACCAGCTCCTGACTATCCGCTGTGGACTGCCGCTGTCACCCTCGCAGGGGGAAAAGCCGTGCACTATCTGTGCGACGAAGCCAACGAGTGGCAACCGAACATTGCAGATATTGCCCGCAAAATCACCCCGAGAACCCGCGGTATTGTTGTGATCAACCCCAACAACCCGACGGGTGCTGTCTACAGCGAAGCCGTGCTGAAACAGGTTGTTGAGTTGGCCAGACAGCACGACCTGATTATTTACGCCGATGAAATCTACGACCGGATTCTTTACGATGACGCAGTGCATGTTCCGCTTGGCACCCTGGCCACGGACGTACTCTGCATCACGTTTAACGGACTGTCGAAAACCTACCGGCTGGCCGGTTTCCGCTCTGGCTGGCTCATTGTCAGCGGTGCCAAGCACCGCGCCCGCAGTTATATTCAGGGTATCGAGATGCTCGCTTCCATGCGCCTGTGTGCCAACGTGCCAGCCATGTATGCCATCCAAACCGCGCTGGGCGGCTACCAAAGCATTCAGGATCTTGTGGTGCCTGGAGGACGGCTTTACCAACAACGCGAGAAAGCCTGGACGTTGTTGAACGCCATTCCCGGTGTCAGCTGCGTCAAGCCAAAAGCGGCGATGTATCTGTTCCCGCGCCTTGACCCGGAAATCTATCCCATTGAGGACGATGAACAACTGGTTCTGGATTTGTTACTGGAAGAGCGGATTCTGCTGGTACAGGGCACCGCCTTCAACTGGCCCGATCCTGATCACTTCCGCATTGTGTTCCTGCCCCGGGAAGACGACCTGGAAGAAGCCATCAACCGGCTGGCCCGCTTTCTGGAAAAATATCGATTTAACCACCCAGTCAAAAAAGCCAAACTGACTCAGGTCGCGCCGTAACTGGTCGGGTGGGTGCCGTGACCTACAGGATAAAGGATACGGTCACGGTAACCGGTTAATACCGGCAGATACCCTGCTAGAGCCTCATCAAGCTGCGGATCATTACTGTCCACCAGTAATGGTCTGCCGCCGAGGCCGGCAATCTTGGTCTTGGTCGCCACCACCAGAAGATTATCTCGCCCAACCCGTTTGAGAATACTGGGTGTCAGTTGCTGATTGCCCCGTCCAAGCAATATGCCCTGCCCGCCGATGGGGGTAATAACAATTTTCACAGCCCCGTCATGACCTACAAGTGTTTGCTCAATGCCTGAGGCAGCCACATCGGAAGCCAACAGCTGCCGGTTCCGTATCAGGTCCACCCCCAGCAAGGTGTTAGCAAGCCCCATTACCTCCATCAAGCCCGCTGTGGTGGAACCTGGACCAATGATATAGAGACAGTCATCTTCCATTTCTTCGAGAAGTGTTTCAGCGATATCCTGCAGTACCAGCTCTTCTACTTCCCGGCCACCAGATTTAACCTGCTGCACAAACTGTCCCGCCTGAGGCACGAGCAACTCCCCGTAATAGCGAGACTTCACCTTACCCTGGCGAAGTGCTTCTTCATCAATATCCCGCACTTCCTGATGGCGGATATCAACCAGATCTCCGCGAATCAATTGAACAATGACCTCTCCTGCTGCTTCCGGCGTGATGGCGTAAACCCCGGACTGCATTTTCACCCCCGCCGGCACACCCAGCACCGGCTGACTAGCTGGCACGGCATTGCAGATATTGCGGGCAGTCCCATCGCCACCGACAAACAACAGTAGGTCAACACCCTGATCAACCATCGCCATAGCGGCCTGTTCGGTATCCTCAGGGGTGGTTTGCCCGGTATGTTGCTCACCAACCAATCGGGGACTGAAGCCACACTCCCTGGCAACGTCTTCACCCATATTCCCGACAGCGGTCACCATGGCAATACAGCTACCGTCGAACGTTTTGGCCACCCACTGCAACGCCCTGCGCGCCCGCTCCGATGCCCGCGGCTCGCTGCCACGCCGCAGCGCCTCTGCAGCGGTATCGGCTCCGTCGCTACCCTTGAGCCCGGCGGGACCGCCAACACCGGCCAGGGGGTTAATAATCAGGCCCAGTCTAAACACCCGCCTCTCCATCAATCCGGCAAAAATGTTACGCTGAGACTTGCCC
>JBFICU010000228.1:0-3079 GCA_041581855.1 Porticoccus sp.
ATTTGTGATGGCATACGCCGACGTGAAAATGGAAGAGTTCGAAGCTTTTATCCGTGTGATTAGTTCTTGGGAGCGTGAGTTCTTGCTGCTCTCTGTATAGAAATAGCCTTAGATAATCTTGCTAGTATATTGTTATTTAATATAATTTGTGGGTTTTTTATTTTGATGACGGCGTCTCTCATTAACTAATTTTTACTCATATGAGTCTAACTTTGATGATATAGACGCCGTTTGGTACTTTATGTCTTCCTTTGGAATAGCGCTGAAAAAGCGACTAGCCTATATCTATAAGAGCAGGCTTTAGATCCCTGCACCAGAATTACAGGAGAGGGGAAATGTCACTAGTTGATGAGCTTCAGGACACCATCACTTTACTCGTTGATGGCGAGCGCGGCATATTAGCGGCTGACGAAAGTGAGGGCACCATAGCCAAACGATTCGCGGCTATCGGTGTTGAGTCTAACCCACAATCACGATGCGCATATCGCTCGATGCTTTTCTCCACAGAAGGCTTGGGTGAGTACATTGCCGGGGTTATTCATTTTGAGGAAACCCTAACCCAAACAGATAATGACGCCCAACTACTGCCATCAATCATTTCCAATCAGGGCATTGTGCCAGGCATTAAAGTAGATAAGGGGAAAGGACCCTTGGCCGGCGCGCCCGGCGATATGATCACCTACGGTTTGGATGGCCTCACCGAGCGACTCCAAACCTATAAAACTCAAGGTGCACGGTTCGCAAAGTGGCGCGAAGTTTACCCGATATCCCACCATAACCCGACTCGATTAGGGCTGAGAGCCAATGCCGAGATGCTGGCTCGTTATGCGGCTGTGTGCCAATCAGTAGGCATAGTCCCCATTGTTGAACCGGAAGTTTTACTAGATGGCAGCCATAGTATTGAACGTAGCGCACAGGTAAACGAACAGGTATGGCATTCTGTCTTCCATGCGCTTCACCAACATGGTGTTGCCCTGGAGCACATATTGTTAAAGCCGAGCATGGTCACACCGGGCAAAGAGTCCTCCAAAGCATCTCCAGAGCAGGTTGCCGAGTTTACACTGAGAGTTTTGAAGCGTGCAGTTCCCGCTGCCGTACCCAGTATCAATTTCCTGTCAGGGGGGCAAACCCCAGAGGAGGCTACAGCTAACCTTAATGCAATCAATCAGTTGCGCGGTAATTCTCCATGGCAATTGAGCTTTTCCTATGCCCGGGCACTACAGGAACCAGCGTTAAAAGCCTGGTCGGGGAATCCTGACAATGCATCAACAGCCCAGGAGGTTTTCCTGAAGCGGGCACATCTCAATCACTTGGCTATGCTGGCTAAGTATCAGACCTCAATGGAGGCCTGAGCCCAACGGCATGCGTGATAAAAAAAAACCGAAATGATTTATCTGCAGGGCGCGGCAATATGAATGGGAAAGTGGGGCAGGTTGCTCAGTTAGAACCGCGTCAACCTTCTCCTCTGGGGCCTCAGCACATGGTTTTACTGCATTACTGAGAAAGCGATCTATCTGACGAAGGGTTATCTTTGGGACTGAGCCTCATAGTCACTCGCAGCTGTAACCCAGCATGTCCAAGCCCTCCAGAAGGTAATCTGGTAATAGCGGGTGTGCAATCAGGTACTCCGCTGTGCGTGGACTCCAATTGTCGCCAGCCTCAACCAACGCTTCTGCCCATTCATCTTCTTCAAAGTCACCGCGCCCTAGCCAAAGCAGTGCAACCAGCTCTAGCTGCTGGTCGGGTTCCAGGTCTTCCACGATAGATTTAAACTCCAGAAAGGTGGCGTCGTCTTCATGGCTTGCCAACATCTGAGCTCCCCAGTCACCACTGGAAATACCGGGCTCTTCCGGAAAAGTAACTTGCTCCTGAGCGTGAAACTCTTTCGAAAGATCAATCAAGCGGCAAACTGTTTCAGGATTAACGTTTAACATACCTCCACCCTCATGAGAGCTGTGTTCAATTTGTTGCAACGTCTTAACTGCCATTACTTCAAGGTTACTTGAACAATAGCACAGCCTTTCCACAGTAACGTCTCGGTAAACAGCCACATACAGAAGTGGATACGACACCTGTCGAGCGCAAACTGGCGAGGCCCAGAAACAGCCACTACCATTCAATTAACTAGTGGCGGTGTGATTATGGCGACTCCCCAATTCTCGGTACGAACCGGCAGATATCCGTTTATATCGAAGGACCTTAACAAGTGGCCAGTTACTCCCAACATGTTGGACTACGCCCAAACAAGGGCCCATTTCAGCTGGCAATCAATACGTGATGAGTTGGATGGACTGCCTGATGGCAGCGGCTTCAATATTGCCTACGAGGCGGTGGATCGTCATGCCCAGACTGAAAAGGGCCATCAGTTAGCGCTTCGCTGGCTGGGTCGAAACGGCGACATAAAAGACTACACCTATCGCCAGTTACATAGGGAAACCAGTCGTTTTGCGCATGCCCTGCAGAGCCTCGGCGTGCAGAAAGGTGATCGACTGTTTGTGCTATGTCCGCGTCTGCCCGAACTCTATATCGCGGCGCTGGGTACGCTCAAACACCGGGCCGTCTTCTGCCCGCTATTCTCCGCTTTTGGCCCGGAACCGATTCGCGAGCGCCTCGAGCAGGGCTGCGGACGTATTTTAGTGACAACGCCGCGGCTCTATGAAAAAAAAATCGCACCCATCCGCTCTCAGTTACCACAGCTAGAATTCGTGTTGTTAGTCGGGGAGGAGGATGCAGAAATCTCCGGCACAATCGATCTGAAACGCTTGATGGATGCTATGTCCGACGACTATCAAATCGGGCCCACAGCGCCGGAAGATCTGGCATTACTCCACTTTACCAGTGGCACAACCGGGAAACCCAAAGGCGCCATGCACGTACACGATGCAGGCGTCATGCACTATATGACCGGCAAATATGCCCTAGACCTTCAGGACGGGGATATTTTCTGGTGTACAGCGGACCCTGGCTGGGTCACTGGAACCTCCTACGGGATTATTTCCCCATTGTTGCACGGTGTAACGATCATTGTTGATGAGTCAGATTTCGATGGGGCACGCTGGTACAAAATCCTTCAAGAGCA
>JBFICU010000229.1:0-3028 GCA_041581855.1 Porticoccus sp.
AACAAGGGGATGGCTTGCTGCGCGTGCTGAGACGCCCTGAAGTACTGACCTTGCTGGTCGCCTGTTGCCTGATGCAGTTGAGTCACGGCCCTTACTACAGTTTTTTCTCCATTTACCTGGAAGCCTATGGCTATAGTCGTAGTCAGATCGGTCTGCTGTGGTCCTTGGGTGTGTTTGCCGAGATCTTTGTTTTCCTGGCCATGCCATTCCTCGCAAGTAGGCTGGGTATGCGCCGTCTGTTTCTGTTTGCAATCGCTGTTACGGTTTTGCGCTGGTCATTATTGGCCGGGTTTGTAGACAATCAGCCGGTTATCATGCTGATTCAGCTCATGCACCTGGCCAGTTTCGGGATCTACCATGCGGTCGCTGTTAACCTGATTCATCGTTTCTTTCGTGGCAAGTTACAGGGTAGAGGACAGGCACTGTATAGCAGCGTAAGCTTTGGACTCGGCGGCGGTATAGGCAGCCTGCTGAGTGGCTATCTGTGGGACGTGAGTAGTCCTACTGCGATCTATATGATGGCAGCGGTGGTTGCATTCATTGCTTGGCTATTGTGCTGGTGGGCTTTGCGCATTGAAGGAGAGAAGCGCGGCCCGGATTCGGCTGCTGTGCGCTCAGGTACCAGCGATCTCGTTTAGCAATTCCCGGCAGGCCTGCATCACATCTTCCACCGTGATATTGATCATCTCGCCGGTATAGGCGCGAGTGTCGGTTGCCTTCTGCACTACCCGGCTACGAGGGTTATAAGGACCATATGTGCGCGGGTCCTTGGGGCCGAACAGTGCGACTGACGGGGTGCCAACCGCACTTGCCAGATGCAGTGGCCCTGAGTCGCATCCTACATAGAGGCGGGCATCGCGTGTAATCTCAGCCAGATCAAGAAGGTGGGCTGTCTGCATGGCCAGACGGGCACTACCGCCAGAAGCATCGACGATTTGTTGAGCCAGTGACTGTTCTCCCGGGCCCCAAGTGATGATCGGAACAAGCCCCATTTCCTGGTTCAAGCGCTGCGCTAACTCACTAAAGCGTTCAGGTAACCAGCGTTTGCTGGCGCCAAAGTCGCTCGTCCCGGGATGGATTACCGCGTAATCAGAGAGATTGTGTTCCTTTATCCACTTATTTACGCGCTCGGCACTGGGTGGCAGGTAGGGTAATCGATAGGCGGCACGTTCAGGATCAGCCCCGATTGCAGAGGCCAGGGCGATGAACTTGTCGACTCTGTTGATCAGTTCTCCGCCCTCAGGTGTGACATTAATATGATTAAACAAGTGACTGTTTTCTTTCGATGTATTACTTGAGAATCCTACGCGAACACGGGCACCTGACATTACCGAAAAAATAGCGCCCTTAAGGTTTGACTGGAAATTCAGCACCACGTCAAAGCCTGTTTCACGCATATGTCGACGCAGGGCAAGTAATTCACTGATGACAGTCCGCCATTGACGGGGGTTGCGTAGCATTTGTACCCAGCGTTTTCGCGGATACAGGATGACCTCATTCACGCTGGGGTGCTGATCGATCACGCCAAAGGCACGATCCTCCACCATGTAAGCAATATGGGCCTCCGGAAAGCTGATACGGATAGCCTCCAGCGCAGGCAGGGTATTGATCACGTCTCCCACGGCACTCATCCGTATGCAGAGAATGCGCCGTGGTTGAGCGGGGACTTGCTTCGCCAATGCTTATAGCCTTAGTGGAGTCGGGGTACGATCTACAATGCAGGTTGGCATGTTATCAGGGAGTTACGTTGTGTAGCATCTCCAGCAGGTGTTCGGCTGCCCGGGAAAGACTGCGACGTGCATGCCGCACCACGCCCAGTTCCCGTGACAGAGATATCTCAGACACATTCAGGGCGATGACCTGATCATCGGTCATTGATAAAGGTAGGGCACTCCAGCCGAGTCCGACGCTGACAAGCATTTTGAGTGTTTCGAGATAATTCGTGGCCAGTCTCACCCGCGGGCTAATGCCATGACGGGCCATCGCACTTTTGACAATATCATGAGTATAGGTCTGTACATCGGGAAGCAGTGCCGGGTGTTCGGACAGTTCGTGTACGCTGATCCGGTTCAGTTTCGCCAACGGGTGGGTTGGCGCGGCAACGATAGCCATAGGGTCAGGCCAAATCAGTTGGCAGATCAGGCGAGGCGGCGTGACAGGTGGCAGGGTGACTATCGCCAGTTCAAGTCGCCCCTGTTCCACGGCATGGATGGCCTGTTCAGAATCCATGAAATCTATATCCAGGTCGACGGCTGGATAATGCTGTGTATACGCTCGCAGCACCGGGGGCAGGTGGTGCAGGCCGATGTGGTGACTGGTACCGATACTGAGCTGACCGCTGACGCCATCCGACAGACGTGAGAGCGCCCGTCTGCTATCGGCCAGCTCCTGTAAAACACGCCGAGCATGCGGTAGCAGGGTGCGGCCTGCTTCAGTCAGGTGGACCTCGCGCCCAATGCGATCAAAAAGCATTGTGTTGCTGCGGTCTTCCAGCGCTGCCACGCGCTTGCTAACAGCGGGCTGGGTCAGATGCAGATGCTCGGCAGCCAGCGAAAACGAGCCATAGTCAGCAACTGCGACAAAAGCCTGTAGCCATTGCGTATCCATTGAGTAACCATTCCATTAAAGAATGGTTACTATAATAACTATTCATTTGTGTTATCAATGAGCAGTGCCTAAACTTGCCGCCTGATCCAATTATCCAGGCTCGACCATGGCTGGCAAAACGTTATACGACAAGGTTTGGGACGCACATGTCGTGCATACCAGTGAGAGCGGTACCTCGCTGATCTATATAGATCGCCAACTGGTGCATGAAGTGACCTCGCCACAGGCTTTTGAAGGGTTGCGCCTGGCAGGGCGCAAGCCTTGGCGCGTGGGTGCGAACCTGGCAGTGCCCGACCATAACGTACCCACCACGGATCGTGACAAGGAAATTGCCGATCCGATTTCCCGTGCCCAGATCGAGGCCCTGGACGGTAATGTCGCCGAGTTTGGCATTACATACTTCGCAATGAACGACGTGCGA
>JBFICU010000230.1:0-2981 GCA_041581855.1 Porticoccus sp.
CAAATCAACGATCACTTCGATGCCGCTGGAAAAGCACAGCTTATCGAAAATCTGTGGCGTGTCGCGTTTGCTGATGGGGTGCTAGACAAGCATGAAGAGGCACTTATTCGGCGTATCGCTGAATTACTTTATGTATCACACAAAGATTTTATCCAGACGAAACACCGCGCGCTGGGTAAAGACGCATCCCGATAGCGTTAATCAGCTGCTCTGTTCCAATGCGCGGATCAGGTCAACGAATTCCCGCTGGTTGCGATCATTAAGCAAGGAAAGAAGGCGATGCGCCTCGAGGACACGATCTCTTATCTCTTCCACTTCGGACTCGATTTCCGATAGCTCCTGGTAACCCTCTTCTTCTGGGTGATCCCCCTGGATAATATCGAAAATCTCATCCAGGCCCATAACCGTAAGGGTTTGGTAAATACTTTCGTCATTGCAAAATACCGTGGGTTTAACACCGAAGTGTTCTTCACAGTAGATCGCCAGCTTCGCGAGTAATCCCAACGTAGTGCTGTCAACCGCATCGGCCTCAAGCATGTCTGTGACCACTTCACTGACATGACCATCTTTGAAGATGGCCTCAATATAATTATTCAAGGACGTGCAGAGTGTGACACGCACATCTCCGACCAATTTGATCAGATAGGACTCATCATGGTGAGAAACCAGAATCTTGCCAGGTTGCATCTAATACCCCCTGCGAATGGTCAAAACAGTGACATCATCCGGTGCATCCTTGACCTTATCGACACCTAGCCCCTCGCATATACTTTCAATAGACGTATCCGATGCGGCTATGGTGTCAGCGATGAACTGTTCTTTTTCTCGGTAAGAGCCACCAGGCAGGAACTCCAACACCCCGTCGGACATAATAACCATAGCAAACTTTTCCGGAAGTGCTATTTCCTGCACGTCCCAACTGACATCCGGAAAAATGCCTATCGGCTTTCCTTTGCCGGGAAGTGACCGAACATCTCCATTACTCACAAAAACCGGGGTGGGCATATGGGCGGCGACAGAGTAGCGCAAAATATTTTTTTCCATATCAATGGATGCAGAAAACATCGTCAGGTGCTTATCTAACCCCAACGCCATAATTTGCCGGTTGATGGACTCAATAAAGCCTTCGGGAGCCTTTCCCATGGCAGCCATATCGTTACGGGAAATATGGCGGCGAAGAATACGGTTAAGTATGAATTTGAGCAATACCGTCAGGAATGCAGAAGAAGCACCGTGACCCGAAACATCCGCCACATAAAACACCATGTAGCGGTCAAAAATAACGTTATAACCGACAAAATCACCGCTCAGGTACAACGATGGCACAATACGGTGGGCAATTTCATACTCGCCGTGATAGAGCGGAGTAACCGGTAACAGACTGTGCTGAACCTGGCGACCAGCCATCTGGTCAACTTCGAGAATACGTAAACTCTCCTCCAGCTCCCTATTGGCTTTTTCGAGCTGTTCACGATAGAGGCGATTTTGCACCATCAGGTTTTTACAACTGGATGCCCGCTCCACTGCCCCACAAAAACGCTCACTCGTAAAGGGTTTAATCACCACATCTGACGCATTCTGGTGAAACAACTCCACCACCTCGCGAGGGTCAGACTCTGGCACAACCACAACATAGGCCACATCCATATCCATGGAGGCCATCTTGACTAATTGCGTGCGCAGAGGGGAAACAGGAAGGTCAACCACCACCACACCGGGATGGTCAACCTTGATAGCGGCGATTGCTGCCGATGGCTCATCGAAGCATGAGACACGCCATGAAGTGCCGGCCAGATGACTTTCCAGCTCGCGGCAGCTCTGTTGGTTGTCGGCAACAATATACAGTTTGCCGTTTTTATTCATAGGTTAACCAAGAGCGACTTCAGCGTGCCTAGGCAGCTGACTCGTCATGAAAAAGGTTCAAACCACCCAGTGTGCCAACAGAAGCGACAGGAAACTAGAAATCGTCATAGTCTCCAAAATCATCCTCTACTTGGCCATCGGTCACCAGGAACTTGCGGCGCTGCAGATACGCGTCGCGGATAAACGAATAGCGGTCGCCGCGAATCAACTTTTCAGCTTCCAACAGATCAGCGCGAAGGGAAATGACTTCTACGCCATAAATTTGGTTGCGGGTAGGAACATGATCAATCTGGGCAATCGGGTTTACCAGTCGATCCACCACTCTGCCCGGTGCATCTCTCACTGTCATGGGGCCGAACAGGGGAATGACCACATAAGGACCTGTACCCACACCCCAATAACCCATGCTCTGGCCGAAGTCCTCGCCATCACCCTTGGGCAATCCGAAATTATCAGCCACATCAAAGAAGCCCACCAAACCGATAGTGGTATTAATCACCAGGCGTCCGGTGTCATTGCCTGCCTGTTTAAACTTGCCCTGAAGCACATCGTTAAGGATGTTAATCACTTCCCCAACGTTGGAGAACATTCTGCTAATGCCGCGTTCAACAGGGTCGGGAGTAACCGCCTTATATCCCTTGGCAACAGGCTTAAGCGCGTATTGGTCCATTTTTTCATTGAACGCAAATACCTTGCGGTTAACCCCTTCCCAAGGGTCTTCAGTGTTCTTTGCAGATTCGGCCAATACCTGACCTGACAACACAAATCCAGCAAGCAGCAGCAATATCGATCTCATGGGATTTCCCCTTTAAATTATTCTCATTGCGGAAAATCCGGTGATTCTACACGTTCATCTTTTACAGGTATACCGTAAAACCCGCATCAAACCAGCACAAAGGCCCATCTTTATTCCTGCCAGCGAGTCATTCCAAATGACAGATTCGTCATAAAACTGACATATAGGTATTGGAGAATGTCCCCCATGGTTTATAGGGTCTACCCCATTGAGCCTGCCATGGCCAAAAGCCGGCTAATAACTTACTCACAACGCCCTATTGAAGGATTGGAGTTAACAATATGAAACGTACTGCAATTTGCTTAGCTGTTAGCGCCCTCAC
>JBFICU010000231.1:0-2854 GCA_041581855.1 Porticoccus sp.
AAGCCTGAAGTCCTTTTTATCCAGACCGGAAACGCTTGTGTACAGTCCCCTGATTGACGAATTGATAGACGCTTTGCGCTGCTTGCCAGGGGTTGGCCCCAAGTCGGCACAACGCATGGCATTGCAGTTGCTCGAGCGCAACCGTCAGGGAGCAACACGGTTGGTTGAGGCGCTGGAGCAGGCTGTTGAGCATGTAGGTCGTTGCCAATTGTGTCGCACGCTCACAGAGCACTCAGTTTGCGAAATCTGCGCTAGTCCGCGTAGGGATATTCATCAGCTGTGCGTGGTAGAAACGCCAGCAGACTTGTTCGCCATAGAGCAGAGCGGTAGCTACCGCGGACGCTATTTCGTTTTGTTGGGCCATTTGTCGCCCATTGATGGTATCGGACCCGAGGCTATCGGTGTAGATCAGTTGATGACCAGACTACAGGAGGAGGATATCAACGAGTTGATTCTTGCCACTAACCTGACAGTGGAAGGGGAGACCACAGCCCATTACATCAGCGAGCGGGCGCGACAGTTGAGCGTGACCGTCAGCCGTATCGCTCACGGTGTCCCCATGGGTGGGGAATTGGAGTATGTGGATGGTGGAACACTGTCCCATGCCTTTTCAAGCCGCAAGCAATTGTAATTACCCGGCTAGTTTCGGGTTACGCCACTGACAGAGGTATTCATGCCGGACCACTTGCCACCCGCAACACTGGTCGCCGATACAGCGACGCTCCAAATCTGTGTGAAAGCGCTTCAACAATGCGAGGCGCTGGCGGTGGATACTGAATTCATGCGCACAGATACCTTCTACCCGATACTCGGACTAATCCAGATTTACGATGGCCACGACTGCTGGTTGATTGATCCGCTAGCCATAGAAGATCTACAGCCGTTGGTGGCGGTGTTCACTGAGTTGCGGATTATCAAAGTGTTTCATTCCTGTTCCGAGGATCTGGAAGTATTGCAACATAAACTGGGCTGCATACCCGTGCCGGTATTCGATACCCAGATTGCTGCAGCGCTGGCGGGGTACGGTTTTTCCAAAGGGTATGCTGCACTGGTGTCCGACATGCTGGATATACACGTCCCCAAGGGTGAAACCCGTTCTGACTGGCTGCAAAGACCTCTGCGTGAGGCTCAGCTGGGTTATGCGGCCTCCGATGTTTACCATTTGCTGCCGGTCTATGAACAGCTGATGGCAGATCTTGATCGTCTGGATCGAGTTGACTGGATGGCTGAAGAAATGGCCACCCTGGCAGAGCGTGCCAATCTCCAGGATGATGGCAGCGACTATTATCGGAAGATAAAGGGGGCCTGGCGCTTGTCTCCTAAGGAATTGTTGGTTTTGCAAAGCCTTTGTCAATGGAGAGAAGTCGAGGCGAGACAATGTAATCGACCCCGCAATCGCGTACTGGATGAAAAGACGTTGCTGGATATTGCGACCAAACAACCTTCGAGTAAGGCAGAACTATCCAATATCGAAGGCATGCACCCGGGTCTGATTCGGCGTTATGGCGATATCCTGTTGCATTTATTGCAAACCACGCAAGATAGTACAGCTTCTGACTATCTCGAGCCGCTGGATAGCCCTTTGCCTAAAGAGTCCCGGAATCTTGGCAAACTTCTAAAAGAAGTGGTTTCTCGTCGGGCCGAAGAGTTGCAGTTGCCGGTCGAAATGTTAGCGCGAAAACGAGATATCGAAGAGCTGGTTCGTTCCGTGTGTGATGGTGGCGCCCCGATACTGTCTGCTTCGCTTGCAGCAGGCTGGCGTCATGAGGTGGTAGGGACAACCCTGCTTAAAGCTGTGGCTGAGACCCAGGCTGGATAGTGATAATAAGTAATGTCGAAACAACTTTGTAAGATATACCGCAGTTCCAAAAAAGAGGGTATGTACCTCTACGTGGACAGAACAGATGATCTAAGCCGTGTTCCCGAGACGTTGTTAAACAGCTTCGGTAAACCGGAACTTGCCATGACTATTGCCCTGTCGCCTGAGCGTAAACTGGCCAGGGCAGATATAGAAAAGGTGCTTGCGGCGATTACTGAGCAAGGGTTTTACCTGCAAATGCCGCCATCACCCGATCAATGTATGCGGGACATGCGGGCGATGCGTGACAAAAATGACAAACTCTAGGCAGCTAGGCCGTTGAAAGCACGTTTCTGGGAGGAAAAGACGCTCTCCGAATTGTCTCAAGAACAGTGGGAACTGCTCTGTGATGGTTGTGGCAAATGCTGCCTGAACAAATTAGAGGATGAGGACACCGGTGAAGTTTTTTACACCGATGTCGCCTGTCAGTTATTGGATCTGACTAGTTGTCGCTGTTCTGATTACAGTAACCGCCTGATACAGGTGCCCGACTGTCTTAGGTTAACCCCCAATCAGATTGACAGCTTTAGCTGGCTTCCTGCGACCTGTGCTTATCGCCTGGTGTCTGAGGGGCAACCGTTACCTTTCTGGCATCACCTCGAGTCGGGTGAGCAGGAGAGTATTCATCGGGCGGATATGTCGGTGTTGGGCCGTGTGGTTTCGGAACAGTCGATTGCCGCTGAGGACTTGGAAGAGCGAATCATCTACTGGGTAGACTGACCACTTTGATTGTAATCATATGGTAACAACCAGAAGTGGTTTTTTGATTCTGCTGTGGTAGTATCCTTCCGTGCTCTGGCAGCTGCGAGCATGTTGTAAATGAGTCCGTATCCCATTCTTTTGTAAAGGACTACTGAGGAAAAAATTATGTATTCGGACGAGAATTATATGTGGGGCATCGTCGCCTATTACGTTGGTTGTGCATTGGTGCTGCTTTTCCTGTGGCATTTTCGCGAGTTGCTGCCAGGAAGGCACTTTCGCAATCAGTTGATACTC
>JBFICU010000232.1:0-2834 GCA_041581855.1 Porticoccus sp.
GCTATCACTGCCTTGCATACTGCTTCAAGTCCGGCAGCCTCTGTTACTGCATCAAGCTGCCTGGCAATAACAGCGAGTGTTTCGCCCTGTTCACGCTGGGCCAGTGTCTCGCCAACACAAAGTATTGGCACCAGCCCCCTGGACTGGGCTGCAATAAACTTGTCTGCCACCTGCTGGTCGCTTTCCCCGTAGAGGGTGCGTCGCTCGGAGTGGCCGACAATCACATAATGACAACCAATGTCCTTCAGCATATCGGCAGAGACTTCGCCGGTATAGGCGCCCTGCTGCTGTTCAGAGACATTCTGTGCGCCTACCCCGATGGTGCTATCGGCCAAGGCCTTAATCACCTGAGGGAGATACACATAGGGCGGAAAAACAGCCACATCCGCGACAGGTTTAACCTGCAGCAAGCCTGAAACAAGAACAGCAATCGATTCACTTGAACCGTGCATTTTCCAGTTTCCTGCTACCAGGGGACGACGCATAACTAAGGTTTTCCCGGCCCTGAAAAGGGGCGCAATCTTAACGAAGTTGCCGCCAACATACAACTGATCGAACTGGCATTTTGCCGTCCTGGTATGGCAACAGCGTGACCGCCGCTGAGGGCGGGCCTCAACCCACTTCCTCCGTCACGACCGCTGCGACTTTTTTTACCAGACTGTCCACCAGCTTGCTGTCTTCACCTTCTACCATCACGCGCACTAGTGGCTCAGTACCCGAGGGTCGCAACAATACGCGCCCCCGCTCGGCCAGGGACTGCTCCGCTTCCTCAACTGCCTGCTGAATACGCGGGAAATCTGCCAGTACAAATTTCTGTTTGATCCGGACATTGATCATTTTTTGTGGGAATTTTTTCATACCCCTCTTCAACTGATGCAGTGATGTATCTGTCTCACGCATGGCATGTAACACCTGCAGGGCTGCCACCAGCCCGTCACCAGTAGTCGTCAGGTCGCTGCAGATGATATGGCCGGAACTCTCTCCTCCCAGCTGCCATTTTCGCTCGCGCATTGCCTCAATCACGTAGCGATCGCCAACCTGGGCCCGGAAGAACGGAATACCCAGCTCCTTCAGCGAAATCTCCATACCTAAGTTACTCATCAGGGTACCCGCCACACCACTGCACTCCCCTCGGGAATGGCGGTGTTTGGCAATCACAAACAGCAATTCGTCACCGTCCACCATGTTGCCCTTGTGATCCACAAACAGGACGCGATCGCCATCTCCATCAAGGGCGATGCCCATATCGGCACCCTCACTCACAACCGCTTCCTGCAACAGCTCAGGCTTGGTGGAACCACAGTTTTCATTGATATTGAAGCCGTCCGGCTCCACGGCCATTTCAACCACCTCGGCACCGAGTTCCCGGAACACATTGGGCGCAGTGTGGTAGGTAGCACCATTGGCGCAATCGACAACGATCTTCAATCCCAACAGGTTGCTGCCAGCCGGCAGCGTGCCCTTACAAAATTCGATGTAACGCCCCACGGCATCCGGCACACGGTGGGCCTTACCCAGTTTGCTGGAATCTTCGGTCACCAGATCTTTTTGTAGGTAGCTCTCGATGGCCAGCTCCACTTCATCGGGCAGTTTGAAGCCGTCTCCACCGAAAAATTTAATGCCATTATCGTAATAGGGGTTGTGCGATGCGCTGATCACGATGCCCGCTTGAGCGCGGAAAGTTCGGGTCAGGTAGGCGATCGCCGGTGTTGGCATCGGCCCAAGCAAGGCCACATCCACGCCAGCAGCAATCAGGCCGGCCTGCAGCGCAGACTCAAACATGTAACCAGAGACACGCGTGTCTTTACCCACCAGAATGAGCTTGCGCCCTTTAGTCTGTTGACTGAACACCTTACCGGCTGCCCAGCCCAGTTTTAGTACGAAATCAGCCGTAATCGGATGGATTCCCACCCGACCGCGTATGCCATCAGTACCAAAGAAAGTTCTTGCCATGCTTATCTCTCGATCGCTGTCATTATTTTCAGCGCATCGGCAGTTGCCGATACGTCGTGTACACGGATAATTCCTGCGCCGCGCTGGGCTGCCAACATGGCCATGGCCACGCTGCCCACCATTCGTTGATCAACTGGCTTATCCAGAATAGCCCCTATCATCGATTTACGGGAGACGCCGATGAGCAACGGCATACCCAGTTTCTGCAATTCGGGCAACTTTCGAAACAGTTCCAGATTGTGTGCGAGGGTTTTACCAAATCCAAAGCCCGGATCTAGCAGTATCTGCTCACGACTGATGCCGACAGCTTCGCAGGCAGCAACCCGCGCCAACAGGAAGGTCTGGACTTCATCCAGGATATCCCGGTACTCAGGGTTATCCTGCATGTCTTCCGGCTCGCCTGCCATGTGCATCAAACAGACCGGCAACCCTGTGGATGCTGCCGCCTCTAATGCGCCCGGTCGACGCAAGGCGCGCACATCATTAATCAGGCTGGCGCCGCTGTCTGCCGCAGCCAGAATTACCTGAGCAGTACTGGTATCTACCGATACCGGAACATCAAAACGCTTGGCAATAGCCTCAACGACGGGCGCTACCCGTCGCAATTCTTCTTCCCCCGACACGGCTACCGCGCCAGGGCGGGTAGATTCGCCACCCACATCAATGATGTCAGCCCCCTCTTCCAGCATGGCTTCTACCCGCTGCAACACCCGAGATATATCCAGCCGCCCATCTCCCGTATGAAGTAAGCCTCCATCAGAAAAGGAATCAGGGGTGGTATTGAGCACGCCCATGATTCTGGGGGTGCTCAGGTCGAGCTGAAAGCGACCAAATTGCATCAAAAGAGCCCTGCCAACGAACGAGCTGACCACCGATCACAA
>JBFICU010000233.1:0-2821 GCA_041581855.1 Porticoccus sp.
AGCTGTGATGAACGCGATAAGGATTTCGGCGGCTGCCACTGCCAGGCCTATATGCTCACCGGCGACGCCCACAATGCTGACCCGGTATGCGGGAAATCTCCCCATCACGGAAAAATTCTGGATGCCAGAGCCAGGGCCGAACAGGTTGTTGATGATCCGTCCCAATTCCTCTACCGCAATGAGCGCAACTCACGCATCATTGCCAAGAGCTAAGAAACTGAGTTTTTTGGACCGGGTCCATGAGACTGAGCTACTGGTGGATTTTCCCTCGCACCGCGGAAAAATAGATCCCCGGCACACATAAACAGGCCGCAATGGTAAAACAGCGGGCGATCGCCCGCTCCAGCGCCCCATAGTGTTCGGGAACAATTTCCACCTGCCCAATGACAAGCGCAAACACCAGCGCCACCAGCACCATACTACTCATCTGACCCAACACCCGCATGGTGGCGACCAGACCGGAGGCTGTGCCAAGGTGATGCCTGCCTACCGAACTCATCATGGCATTGGTATTCGGGGAGGAAAACAGGCTGAAGCCGATCCCAATCACCAGCAAACCTGCTACCAGCCAATAGTTCGAATCTGTACCGCTCAGCTGTGACAAAATTGTCAGACCAATCGCCGTCGCCGCCATCCCCAGAGACGCAATAATTCTCGGCTCCACCGCATCAGACAACCGGCCAAACAGCGGTGACAGCAGCGCCATGGTCAACGGTTGCAGCATCATAAACATGCCGGCTTGAGCGGGACTCATGCCCTTGAGGAACTGCAGGTGAAGACCGACCAATACCACCGTGGCGAAGGTGCCGGTGTACATAATAAAAGAGGCCAGACTGGAGCGAGCAAACGTCCTGTTACTAAAGAACAAACGGATATCCAGTAAAGGCACCTCACTGGAACTGGCCAGATACGCAAACAGCACCATGCCCAGCACACCGGCCAGCAGCACCATAAAAGCGTAGGCCTGCGGTAAACCCGCTGCGCCGATACACAGGCTCAGAATCGACAGGGAGTAAATGGTGGCGCCACGGTAATCAAATGCGGTTGCCTGGGGAGCCTTCCATTCATCTTTAACCCAGAACAAACCAATCAAAAGAGACAGTGTGGAAAGCGGAATATGCAGCAGGAAACTCGCTCGCCAGCCATAGTGCTCAACAAGAAACCCACCTGCCAACGGCCCAAACGACAAGCCCAGGTAAATCATGGATACCGTCAGGCCAATGGTTCTGCCCCGCTGCGCTGGGGGAAATACGGATGAAACAATCGCAATCTGGGTCGCATACAGCATGGCGGCGCCAACCCCTTGCAGGAAACGGGCAGAGAGAAGAAAAATGCCGTTGGGTGCAGCCGTCGCCAATATTGACGTCACAATAATACTGGCAGTCCCCAGCAAAAAGATGCGCTTGCGACCATGCATATCTGCCAGACGACCGAACACCAGCACGAACATGGCGCTGGCCATCAGGTAAACCAGCGGTACCCAACTCAATAGCACCGCATCAATATTCAATTCACGGGCAATGCCCGGCAATGCCACATTGACGGCCGACAGCATCATCGGCGTCGAAAATGCGTTCAACAACACCATGGCAAACGCCGCCGTTCTCACCGGGCTGGCGGTATCGGGGTTGCTGGTCGCGATCATCGTTGCCCTGTGCTCCATAATGGTTGTTGTGCAGGTCGCTATTCACTGCAAAGAGACTATACAGGCTCCACTGGAGCCGCAGCAGACCTGAGTAAACCCGCTGCAAAAAAGTTGATTGAATGACGGAACAAACTGCTCTCGAATAACCGAACCAGATCCGACCAAGGGCGGTATTAAACGCCTGAATACTTCTTTACACTAACCACCTCTTTACGCTGTAGCTTAACCCATTATGTGTTTCCATCTGCCAAAAGCAGTCCTGCTCTCTCTGTTACTAATCCTGTCTACATCCGCGAGTTTTCACGCCTTCGCCGAAGGCGATATGGATGAGAATGAAGAACCTGTGGCAGAAGTCACCGATGACGAAGATGTCGAGGACATTGAGCAGTCCTTACCACGCCATAATAATGCCCATCAGGTGCACTACGGGCCATTTTACGATGCCGACCTGACACAGCAAGAAAACCTGAAAATTGCCCCCAATATCGACCTGAAAGAAGTAGCTCCCACACAGGAATCTGAAGAGTCCTCTTCGGAACCGGAAGAGACTGTCCCGGTAATAGAAACACTCCCTGATACGGCCACGGAGCCCCCCTCTCCAGAGCTGGAACCCCAACAGGTAGCCACCAGTATCAAGCTGATCGATACAGAAATTCTTCCGGGCACATCCACCCGTCTGGGCTGGTCCCCCGACATTCAAATGTCCGGGCTCACCCTGCCAACGCCGGTATTGGTGGTCAATGGCAGGAACCCAGGCCCAACGCTTTGCCTTGCCGGGGCAATCCACGGCGACGAGCTGAACGGTATCGAGATCGTCCGACGGGTTCTGTACGACCTGGATCCTGAAGAGCTATCGGGCACCGTGATCGGTATTCCCATCGTCAACCTGCAGGGGTTTCAGCAGGGCAGTCGCTATCTTCCGGACCGCAGGGATCTTAACCGCCACTTCCCAGGCCGACCAGATGGTCACTTGGCAGATCGCTTTGCCCACGCCCTGTTCGATCAGGTGATCCGCCACTGCGACATGCTGGTAGACATTCATACCGGCTCATTCCGGCGCACCAACCTGCCGCAACTGCGCGCCGACATGAACATTCCTGAAGTGGCCACTTTCACTCGCGGATTTGACCGCATCGCCATCGTTCACAGCAGCGGGACTCGCGGCATGTTACGGAC
>JBFICU010000234.1:0-2694 GCA_041581855.1 Porticoccus sp.
TCTAGCGAAGCTCTTTTGGCATGGAAAAACTGACACTTTCCATTCTGCCTGCAATCTCTAACGGATCGTTAGCACCCATCGTTTTCAGCGTGTGAACAACTTCACAAACCAGCACTTCAGGGGCCGATGCACCCGCAGTAACACCAACAGCACGCTTACCCTTTAACCACTCCGGTTTGATGTCTGAAGCCTGGTCAATCAGGTAAGAATCGGCACCGCAGCGCTCGGCCAGCTCACGCAGCCGATTGGAATTCGAGCTATTGGGAGAGCCGACTACGAGTACGAGATCACACTCAAGCGCGAGCTGTTTGACGGCATCCTGGCGATTCTGAGTGGCATAACAGATATCGTTCTTCTTTGGGCCACTGATGGATGGAAATTTCGCACGCAGGGCATTGATAACCTTTGCCGTGTCATCAATAGACAAGGTGGTTTGGGTTACATAGGTCAGCTTTTCAGGATGTTTTACCGATAAGCTGGCAACATCGGCCTCGTTCTCAACGAGGTATATCTTGCCCCCATTGCTGGCGTCATATTGACCCATGGTTCCCTCTACTTCCGGGTGCCCATGGTGACCTATCAAGACGCATTCGCGGCCTTCCCTGCTGTAACGCACGACTTCGAGGTGTACTTTGGTCACTAGAGGGCAAGTAGCATCGAATACCTGCAAGCTGCGGGATTCCGCCTCGTGCCTGACCGCTTGGGATACACCGTGCGCGCTGAACACCACGATGACACCATCTGGCACTTCGTCGAGCTCATCAACAAATACAGCCCCTCGAGTACGCAAGGAGTCAACAACGAACTTGTTATGCACTACCTCGTGGCGGACATAGATAGGCGCACCAAAAATATCCAGTGCACGATTGACGATATCAATGGCCCGATCGACACCGGCACAAAAACCCCGCGGGTTGGCGAGCCTGATTTCCATTAGTGGGTCACCGATGGCGCTACGCCGAGAATCTTCACTGAGAAAGTGATGGTATGCCCGGCCAGTGGATGATTGAAGTCTACCATCACCACATCATTTTCCAGGGCGGCAACAACACCGGGCAGTTCTGATTGACTGGCATCGGCAAAAGAGAGCATCAACCCCGGAGCAAGATCAAGATCTGCAGCGAAGTCTTTCCGGGAAAAGCGCTGAATATTACTGGGGTTATGGGGACCAAAGCCCTGCTCGGGCAAAATGTCAAACACCCCCTCCGCACCAGGAACTAGTCCGAAAAGGGCTTTTTCAAAGCCGGGCAGCAGATTGCCATCGCCCACAACAAAAGTTGCTGGCTTGCCATCGAAATTTGAGTCCACTTCAGAACCGTCTTCCAACGCCAGCGAAAAATGTAATGTGACCTTTGTATTGGGGCCAACCGGCAGTTGAGACTTATCTGATAATTCACTCATGGCTTACCTCCTCTTTTTGATCATCTCTTCCCGAAGAAAGGCTTTCCACAATCAACAACAGTGCACCAAGGGTGATCGCCGAATCCGCGAGATTAAATGCTGGCCAATGCTGATTGGCATAGTGTAAATCAATAAAATCAATAACATGGCCAAGCAATGCGCGATCCCACAGGTTACCCAAAGCTCCTCCCAACACGAGGGCCAGGGAGAGTGATAGTAGCCGCTGTGATGTCGACAGTCGGGCAATCCAAATAACAACAACCACACTAACGGCAATACCAATAATGCCAAATAACCAACGCTGCCAACCGCCTGCATCACTGAGAAAGCTAAATGCGGCACCTGGATTGTGTACCAACGTCAGGTTCAGAAAAGGTAGTAAATGAACCGTTTCACCATACTGTAAAGCTGAGGAAACCCACTGCTTACTCAGCTGGTCTAGCACTACCACTAGCATGGCCAGCACATACCAACGCACGACCAACCATCCTGGCTTAACCATAGACATTCTTCTCTAGGCAAACAGGCGCTGTTCGCCGACACCGGCAACGTTCTCCACACACCGACCGCAAAGCTCTGGGTGCTCCGCAACGGCACCCACATCTTCACGATGATGCCAACAGCGCGCACATTTGGCGTAGGACGTTTTTTGCACGCCAAGTAACAAGCCTTCCACCTCAGTGGGCTCAGCACCACTGGCTTCGTTCAGGGGCAGCACCCCTGCTTCAGAGGTAATCAAGACAAAGCGCAATTCATCGCCCAGTTTTGCCAATGCATCGTAAAGGTCGCCATTGGCATACAACGTAACATCCGCCTCCAGTGTTTTCTGAATGCCGACTTCTTTTTTGCCCTCCAGCACTTTATTCACAGCATTTCTGGCCTTGGCGATCAACACCCAGTCGGCATCAGATATAGTGCCGCCAGAGACGACGGGAATTGCCCACCACTCCGCAAGGAAAACCGATGCACATCGCTCTCCAGGGATAAATGACCAGATCTCATCTGCTGTAAAACTCATGATCGGGGCAATCCAGCGCACAAACGCCTCAGCGATATGGTAGATAGCCGATTGAGCAGAGCGCCGCGCCAAAGAATCTTCCTGGCAGGTGTACTGGCGGTCCTTAATAATATTCAGGTAGAAGCCACCCATGTCGGTAACACAAAAATTGTGCAACTTCTGGTAGATATGGTGAAACTGGTAGCCTTCATAGGCTGCAAGAATTTCGTCCTGTAACTGGGCTGCGCGACCGACTGCCCAGCGATCCAGCGCCAACATATCGTCAACAGATACCA
>JBFICU010000235.1:0-2630 GCA_041581855.1 Porticoccus sp.
CTCATCCAGCAGGTCGCGGTTTTCAATGAACAGCAGCGTGTTCACCACTGGGGCGGGAATCTGCCCGAAACCTTCGTAGCCTCGGCGGGGGTATCGATAGTGGAACAGGGGTTGCTGCTCGCTGTCGAGAATGGTCAGGCCAGCCTGGGACTTTTCCCTGTAGGGCGGATGGAAGCCCGCATCCACATAGCGCAGCAGTTCCGGCGAGAATACCGCCCGCCTCTCCACCCGCATGCCATTGACCTGGAGTCTCGGGAGCAGTATTGGCAGCCGCGTATAGCCCAGACGTTCGTCGAACGGGCCTTGGTGTGGGTAGCGCGCAGCATTGGTTATCCCAGGCTGTAGTTGATAGGTGAGGCGCTGCGCATAGTCCGACAATAACCGCGATTGTAGGGTAGATGTTTCGGCTTCGAACCAGACCGCAGACATCAAACCCAGCAGTACCAGAAGAAGAACTACCTTTAGCAGACTGGGCCGATACCAGGCGCGTTTCGGACGTGCGCCACGGAGATTTCCACCGCGTGGCGCTTGGGGATTTCCGAGTTTGCCTACACTCTTGTCAGGATGATCGTCACGGTTGGCCGGCACTGTCTGATCACCATTTTTCAGCATAGGAGTCCCGTCGTGAGCCCACACATGGGCTGCATTGTTCACAATGAAGGCTGGGACTATGGCGATGGGTGTTCAGATGCGTTGACCGAAACCAATCATGGGAAAATTCATTAGCGAACATTGCCGCTGCCTGATTTAAACTGAGAGAAATTGTACTAGAATCCCTGTGGTAAAAGTAGCTAGATGGCGCTTGGGTCCTTCAACAGCAGTGAATTTTAACAGCAGAGAGTTTTGTGTGACATTTCGTTTCCCATGTATGCTTTTTGCCTTGTTTCTGACGCTGACCGCCCAGGCGCAAGCGCCGGCGACATTTGCACCAACGGCCCAAAGTGCCGCACAGCGTGCTGTTACCCCGGTACTCCCCATGGGTGATGGTGAATACCATGTTATCCGAGGTGATACTCTCTGGAGTATCGCCCAGAGAGTCCGCCCAGCTGGTGCCAGCATGGCTCAGACCATATTGGCCATCAAACAAGCCAATCCCGGCGCATTCCTTCACAACAAAACTGATTTGCTGAAAAAGGGTGCTGTTCTCAGGCTGCCAGCGAGCAGTGAAATCAACACCCTCGCCAACTCGGGTGTCGGCATTAGCTCCGAGGCCACAGGGCAAAGGTATCTCAAGCTGGCCACTCGGGACGCCACCCGGCTGGAACTGGCATCGGTGAAGGCCATGGTCACCGATACCCTCACCGATGAAGTTCTCTATTCGCACAATTCTGATGCGGTGGTAGCCATCGCCTCGATCAGCAAGTTGATGACGGCCATGGTGGTGCTGGATGCAAATCAGCCGCTGGACGAAAAGATTTCAGTTCAGATAGATCAGACCCGAGAATTGAAAAACGTATTTTCGCGACTGCGTATCGGCAGCGTCGTTTCCCGACGCGATATGTTGCTGATGACGTTGATGTCATCGGAAAATCGGGCTGCCGCCTCCCTTGCGCATCACTATTCGGGTGGTTATGACGCCTTTATCGCCGCCATGAATACCAAGGCCAGGGCGCTGGGCATGGAACATACCCATTTTGTTGAACCCACCGGCCTGTCGGAACAGAATGTTTCCAGCGCCCGGGATTTAACCCTGATGGTGCAAGCCGCAGCGAAGTATGCGCTGATCAAGGAGTTGAGCACGACCCCGAAAAAGGATATTCGCTTCTCCAAGCCGCGCTACACCCTGGCGTTCTACAACACCAACCCGCTGTTAAATAATGACTCTTGGAATATTCAACTCACCAAGACGGGCTTCAACAATGAAGCAGGCCGCTGCCTGGTCATGCTCACCAACATCAATAACCGTCCTCTGGTCGTGGTGCTACTGGATTCCTTTGGAAAACGTTCCCACGTGGGCGATGCCAATCGTATCAGGCAGTGGCTGGAAACCGGCAATGGCACCCGGGTTCCTCCTGCCGCCAAGGCCTATCACCAGCGAAAAGTCAGTGAGCTAGGCGGGTAATCTCTTCAAAAATATCGGCACACAAAAGTAGAATTTTTCGTAATCTAAACGCGCGGGAAATACTGCATAAAAAACCCCCTTTTATTCCGACAGATAAATCGAGGCGATGCTGATTTTGATGCAAGCCAAAAATGGCATGCCAATAGCGGAACAGCGCCCGTGCTGGGCTGAGTGCCATATCAATACCCATGTCACCGATCCCCGCGCACCGGCGGCGCGCCTTAAATGCTCTGGCTTAAGCAGCTAATTGGTAAAACTCGGGATTGGCAAATGTAGAGCAGAGCCATCCCCCTGAATAAGTCGAATAGATAAAGTGCCGGTAACCCTTAACGGTGGAGACGTGATTGTCTGGGGGGATGGGATGCAGGTGTTTGATCGAAAAATAATCGTTACGACTCCTTGAGTCCGATCTTTTTAATCTTAGCTCCGCTCAGCAACATGAAACGGGTATCCATGTGATCGGCGGAAGATGCTTCTGATGATTAATGTAAATCAAGTTGATAAATAACAGGGTTTGCAACTCTTAAATCCTGCAACCATACTCAAAAAGCAGTGATTCTGTCTGGAA
>JBFICU010000236.1:0-2552 GCA_041581855.1 Porticoccus sp.
CTGACCATCCTCAATGTGATGATGAAAACCGGGGAGCATTGGAGAACGCAGCCGGCCTGAATCTATTGACTTGGGACCACAGTCACTTGTTAGGCCACAAGCTACAACAGGGAGCATAAAAATGGACGCAACAACAAAACAAGCAAAGGAAATGAAGGATGCCGGGTCCACATACAGGGCCATTGGCGATTTCTTCGGGGTTTCAGCTAATTGCGCGAGGGGCCTTGTGGCAAAGGCCGAGCGTGAGGCGCACAGGGTGCCGGCATGGACGGACGGGCTATCAGTGCGGGCAGCCAACGCGCTCAAATCCGCCGGCTTTGATAGCAAGGATTCTGTGCGCGAAAAAGCAGACGGATTCAGCCCAAGTGCATACCCAAACTTCGGGCCAAAAAGCATTGATGAGGTTCGGAAATGGCTTGGATTGCCACCAAAAGACATGACGGCGGCAATAGAACGCGCTATCCGCTTGCTTGAAAAGCATGGATACACGGTATTGGGGCCTAACGCCTGAGCTCAGGTGCGTTTGAGGCGACGCCCGCTTTTGCGGCAGCAAAAGTGGGTGGCGGGTCAAACGTCACCTGCAGCGATTTGTTCGGCGGCAATTTCACCGCGGCTGGAAAAACGCTTTGGTGGCAAGCGCCTCATTGAACCCCCACAGCAACTTGCGCTCTACTTGCTGGGAACCACCAGAAAGGCTTTCCATGTACTGAGCATTGAAGTCGTACAGCTGACTCCAACTTGTGCTTACGAACTTCGCGCCCTTCGCTACCTCGATGCATTTTGGGTCGCCTGCCAACTTTAACGTACTCTTTGAACTAGCTGCACAGTATCGAATTTCATCTTCGATCAGAGCGTTCCAATCCGGCGTTTCGACATGATCCCCGATGAAGAAAAGCACGAACTCCGTGTCGTCCGGAATGAATCCGCGTTCTGCCAGCAGCCGATACATCAACGCATATTTCAGAATTTGATCCGGGTTCTTTCTCCCACCGAGCTTCAATTCGTTTGCAACCAAAAGATTACGATCTGGATTGAAGCTTAAGTTGTCCATCTGCATGGCGGATATGTTTGTACTACACGCAAATAGCCCACTATTTCCGTGAGAGAACCACTGCCCGCCAGGCTCAACACCGAAAAATTGCCCATAGTAGGCATCAAGATATATGTCACTGACCAAGCCCCAGAAGATGTCGAATTCTTTGTTTAGATAATCCTCCGAGAAATACTTGGCGCGTCTTAAAGCCTCCCGAGGTGAAGCCACAGACGAAGACGGTTTGTCATAACGATCCAACCGCTCGCTCTCCTTGATAAGATTTTCGAGCCGCGATTTAACATGCGCCTCTTTTTCTTCCAGCGTTCCAGAACGAACTTCGGGATCGTGGCTCAGTTGAACGATCAACTTCCAATATTTGGTCTTGGTAATACCGAGCACATCGTTTGTGCTCCAAGTAAGCCATTCCAGCATGTTCGACACGCCAGTTGACCACGAAATTTCAGTGGCAAGGTTGTCAATTTGACCGAAAACGCGTTTGTATTTTTCAGATGCTTTCACCAGCCTGCTCGCTCTGATGTTCTCTCGAGGTCAATTCGATACCGTTCAAGCAGAAACTTGGTTCGCTCTTCCGGGGTTTCAAAGAGCACTACCTTCTCTCCCGGCATTCCCGCAGCATCCTCTTCGGATAGTAGGGAAATTAATGCCGCCTCATTGATGATTACAACAGGGCGACCGGACGACTCCGCAATCGCGATGGTGCCACCTTCGTAATGGGCTACAACTTCCCGACCCTCAAATTCCATGATGCCCTTCTCTTGCCGCCGAACGCCTTATTACACGCCACACGTGTCCAATAAAATTGTCGGGGTGTCTTTTTTGTCCGGATTCATGTCCGGTAAGCGCTAGAGCATCCATGCTATGTCTCTCGTAAGTCGCTGATTTGCCTTTGGATGTTTTATCGTCGCCACGACGTTATCGGACAATCAACGGATTTTTGGGTTATTTGTTCTGTCCGCATGGTGCGGTGCTTTGCGTAGTGCTGTCAAAGAAATTTATTTTTGGTGGCAGGATGGCTTCGCAGCAGCCGCGGTTGTTGGATCAGGTTCGGCATCGGGTTCGGCGTCTGGGGTATAGCCGGCGCACGGAATTGGCGTACGTGGCCTGGGTCAGCCGGTATGTCCGGTTTCATGATTTACGCCACCCTCGGGAGTTGGGTTTGGCTGATCTGGAGGCTTTTCTGACTCATCTTGCGGTTGAGTGTCTGGTGGCATCCAATACCCAGAATCAGGCTTTGGCGGCTTTGTTGTTTTTGTATCGCGAGGTGCTGGGGCTGGATTTACCTTGGCTGGAGAATGTGACTCGCTCGAAGAAGCCGAAACGCCTGCCGGTGGTGCTGGAGCGGGCGGAGGTTGCCGCAGTGCTGGATCGCATGGAGGGCACGCAGCGGCTGGTGGCCGAGCTGCTCTACGGTTCCGGCTTGCGTTTGCTGGAGTGTTTGCGCCTGCGGGTCAAGGATGTGGATCTGTGTCGTTTCGAAATCACGGTTCGCGATGGCAAG
>JBFICU010000237.1:0-2484 GCA_041581855.1 Porticoccus sp.
ATAGGTAAACAGCCACAGACCAGACAACCAGCTGCCCTGGCCCTCGCGGCCGTCACGGCGAAAAGAGACAATTAACCCCAACACCAAAGCCCCCGACAGCAACCTCAGAGAGGTAAAGCTGGCGGCATCAATGTCGGTTCCTTTTAGCGCCGCACGGCACAACAGGGAGTTGCCTGCAAAAGCCACCATAGCGAGGCAGGTCAGCGCAAACATGCGAACAGCGGTGGACATCTCTGACGACTCCGGCAATCAGGTTGCCCGTAAAGATAACACTCTGACCGCGCGGAGCACAGAACAGTGGCCCCGATGAAAAACGGCCCTCAGCGACTGGCCAGGTACGCGCGCCACCCACCCAAAGGCGTGATATCGGTGGCGCCCTCTACGCCACGAGGTTCACAGATGAAGCCGGTAACCTGCGAACCATCGGCCACTTCCACCTTGCCAATCCCCAGCGGTGCTGGAATCCCAGCCACAAAACTGCCGAACTCGGCGGAGGGCACCGACCATATTTCCACTTCAATAGCGGCACCGTTTTCCTTGTCCATGATTAGTCCGGGCCGGAACGGTGGGCCACCCGCCAGAGCGTACATGCGATAGCAGGGTTTGGTCTGGGTGCGGGATTTCAATACCCCGCCCCGATCAATCAACTGCCAGTTTAATGGCAAGCCTTCCAGGTGTGCGCCACACACCAGCACGTCGATCGCACGGTTGTCTGCCACGGGTTGCTGTGTCTGCGGCAAGCCTGCAGGCTCTGTATCAAGGGAGTGCGTGCCTACAGGCAATGCCAGTGCTTGCTGGATACGATTGGCAACGGAAAGCAGTGCACGATCACTGAAATGGTTACCCACCAAGGTGATTCCGAAGGGAAGACCCGTGGCGGTAAATGCCGTGGGGACCGCCACCGAGGTCATATCCAGCAGGTTCATAAAATTGGTGTAGTAGCCGAGCTGACTGTTGAAGAGAATTGGCTCCGCCAGCATTTCCTCCACAGTAAACAGGCGTCCAGCAGTAGGCGTCAGTAGACAGTCCACCTGATCTAATACACCGACACAAATCTGTTTGAGCCCCTCGAGCCGATACTGGGCGCTGAACAGTTCTGTGGCCTTTGGCTCACCGCCAGGTTCCACGATGGCGCGAACCACGGGATGCAGCGCTGCGGGGTACTCCTCAATCAGCGGCTGGCAGGCGATATAGCGCTCGGCCACCCAAGGCCCTTCGTAGAGCAGCCGTGCCGCTTCATCAAACGGCTGGTAATCCACCTCTACCAGTTCAAAGCCCAACTGTGCCAATTTTTCCAGTGTTTCCGAGTAGGCGGTCTGGTAACTGCTGTCTCCGAAAAACTTCAGCTGATCTTCGGACAGCACCCCCACCTTCAAGGGGCCCTCACGGTAACCGTATTCGCGGCTGAGATTGCGGTAGCGGTTGTGGCGACTGAAATCGTCCTGCGGGTCGTGGCCCTCAGCACAGGCCAGCACTGCGTTGGCATCATCGGTATTGAGCGCCATGATACTGATACAGTCGAGGCTGCGACAGGCAGGCACCATGCCGCGTGCGGATAGCAGGCCGCGGGTCGGTTTCACACCCACCAGATTGTTGAAGGCAGCAGGCACTCGTCCGGAGCCTGCGGTATCAGTCCCCAGGCTGAAAGTGGCCAATCCCAGGGCCACGGATACAGCAGAACCGGAGCTGGAACCGCCACTGATGAAATCCGGATTAAAGGCATTTCGACACGGTCCCCAGGGAGAGCGGGTGCCATTCAGTCCGGTAGCAAACTGGTCGAGGTTAGTTTTCCCCACTGGAATAGCCCCGGCATCCAGCAATTGCTGGACCACCGGCGCGGATGTGGCCGGCGTGTAAGCAAAGGCCTCGCAACCAGCGGTGGTGGGAATACCGGCGAGATCAATATTGTCCTTGATGGCAAAGGGAATGCCCCATAAGGGACATTTTTGCGGGTCCTTATCGGCCAGCGCGTCGAGGTATGGCTGCTGTTCTGCTTCGCTGAGCAGGTGAATCCAGATATTGCGGTCGGTGTAACCGGCCGCTCGGCTGCGAATGTCCGCCATCAACCCTACCGGATTTAGAGTGCTCTCCCGGTAGGCCTCTGCCAGGCTGACAATGGTCATACAACTACTCATTTCGTATTCTCCTCAGACTATCTCTTCCAGCACCACCAGTGCCTGACCGGGTCGCACTCTCTGACCGGCACTCAGCAACAGGTGGCTGACAACGCCATCCCGGGGTGCCTGAATGGGAATCTCCATCTTCATGGATTCCAGAATAACCAGAGCCTGTCCGGCGCGAACATGGTCACCCACCGCCACTTCGGTCTGCCAGACACTGCCTGACACCGGGCTGTCCACCACGGTGCTGTCATCGGGCCAGCTCACTTCGTCATCATCTGGCTGCTGTTCCTCAGCCTCGAAATTAAACTGTCCTGTGGCATGCCACTGGGCCAGCTCCTCCATAAAGGCGGCGTGGCGTTTG
>JBFICU010000238.1:0-2420 GCA_041581855.1 Porticoccus sp.
ATAACTGAAGATTGGCGTGGGTGGTAGTAAGTCGTAGGCTCAAGTGAGTGTATGAATATCCGGTTAGGCTGCCACTTTATATAGGGCTATAGTGGAACCTGGTGATATCCCGTTATGGAAGTCACAAAAGAATGTAAGTTTATGGCTATGTTCTCCCCGTAGGTTATTTATTTTGGGGGGATAAGGCATGGTGTAGAATGTGATTGTCTTCCCTCTCCCTGTTTGGCGCTTCATGAAAAAACCATCTTACAAACTGCCCGAACGCCATCTTTTTTATTTTCACAGTGACAGCTAATGATTTCTTCCAGTGATCTGGTTTTAGCGGTAAATCGACGGCAGTTGGTCAAAACTGTGAATCTGGCGATTATTGCACTTATCTCTTTTCTGGTAATTCTGAAAATGGTGCTGGTGGGGGCAAATCCGCTTCCCTTTCCCGCTATTATCCTATTGACCGGGCTTACCTCCAATACCATTTATTTGGCGCGAAATGGATCTCCAGAAAGAGCTGCAGTTGTACTCGTAGGCTTATTAATACTGGGATTGATCCTGGGCAGTTTGAATACCGGTGGCTTTAGTGGTCCAGTGGTTTTGTTGTCACCACTTATTCCCCTGTCGGCCATGCTGCTTATCGGCAACCGCGGTGCCTGGCTATCCTTGTGGTTGGTAAGCTTTGTGCTTGCAGGACTGTACCTGCTCGATATTTCTCAGTTAATTCCTGAAAATCCACACAACACGACCCAGCTAAAGTTTGCCCGATTTCTCAGTGTTACCGCTCTCGCCCTGATAGCCACAGGAATGATGTGGAGATTTGCTCGTGAGTTCAAGGAGTCGTTTACCAAGATAAAAGGGGAATCAAACACAGACTACCTCACAGGAATTTACAATCGTCGCGCTATTGAGAATATTCTTTTGCATGAGGTCAACAGAACCCGCCGCGATGGCGACTGGCTGTCATTCATTATTGGCGACATTGATCACTTTAAGTTATACAACGACAGTAATGGCCACCAGGAAGGTGACCGATGCCTTATCTTGGCGGCAGAGGCTATCCGTAGCTGTTGCCGAAGAGCGACTGACGTTGTTGGACGATTTGGCGGTGAGGAGTTTGTACTGATTCTTCCGGGTACGGATCCGGACGGGGCTCGCAAGGTTGTTGAGGCGTGTCGCCTAAGCGTACAGGCTCTCAATCTTCCCTATGGGCCAGACAATCCACGTCCTGTCACCATCACACTGGGCTGTGTCAGCATTCCGGGAAGTATGATTGAAAACCCTGATCAGATCATAAAACTGGCAGATGATGCATTATATCGCGGCAAACATCAGGGCCGGAATTGTGCTGTCTACACGGTGATAGAGGAAAAGATTATCTCTCGTGAGGTAACCGCCCACTGAGAAGTCGAGAGCTGTTTGAGAATGTGCTGGTGTCTCGGGAAGCCCAAAAAACAACTTAAGAGTGCGCGCCATGCAGAAAACGGAAAAGCAGGACATAACTGAAGATTGGCGTGCGTGTAGGGATAGTGGCCGCCCATAACAACACCCGGCTCGTCGCCGGGTTAACTGACAGATTAAAGGCGGACGACTCACAGCATGCCATTGCCCCACCCGAGGGTTCTGCACAGCTTCATTTTTCGCGCAAATAGGGCTCGCTCCCTGTTTCGCCGGCTCGAACCCGCAATCCCGCAGACTAGTGGCCAGTAATCTCCACCAGCGCTTCCACCACGGTTTTACCCTTGAGGCTTTCAATGAGCACCAACCCGGTACCGGGACAATAGAACTTGTGCTCAAGATTGCCGGGCTCCAATGTCGTCCACTCCTTGGTCTTTATACAAGCCTCGAAGTCGCCGAAATCCGTGGAAACGTCAAGATCGGTATTCAGCACCTTGGCCATATCTTCGGCCACACCTTCGAGGTATTCCTGGCGATAAAACAAGCCTTTTTCGGGTGAACCCAGCAACAGGATACCCGCCAGCGCGCCATCTACACCCGCCTCCCAGGAGCCTTCAGAACTCATGCCCATAGGGTTGCCTTCATCATCGAACAGATACTCAATGGTATCCTCACCCAGGTACCAGATATTTTGCAGATAGTCCTGGGCATACCAGTCAAACGTCATCTCCAGGAGCGGATCCTCGGCATCCACCACACCATCACAGTCCTCGTCCCGCCATTCACGGTCATCGACAACCAGGGCATCCAGGCCCGCGTAAATTCCCGTAAAGTCACTTTTTACAGCAGGTGTGGCAACGACGATGTTGACTGTGCATTCGTCCTCATCCTCAGCGGTATACACAAAGCTGGTGCCTGGAATCAGAGGCCAATAAGGATTATCGATAACGAGAGGCGTCGGGAAATTGGCAAGATCGAATTCCGCCTCAACCAACCCACCGGCAGAGGGATGCTGCTGGAATAACAAGGCCATC
>JBFICU010000239.1:0-2355 GCA_041581855.1 Porticoccus sp.
CAGTTCGAAAATATGGGACGCGATACTTTCGCAGAGCTGAGTGGCGAAGTGCAGACCGACATCTGTGCCGGTGTTCTGCATGACCATCACAAACGTATCTTCCTTGAAACGTCTGAGGGAGAAATCTTGCTGATTTTCAGCGTTGATTTTTTCAACCAGCTGGGTGACCAGTTGCTCCGTGTTTTGGACGCCGATATCACTGAGGATGTTGAGGTAATTATCCAGAGTGATGTATAGCATGATGGAACTACTATGTTTCTGTGCTGCCTGGCGGATGGCGATATTGATAATTTCAATCACTTTATCCCGCTGTATGCTTGTGGCAGACGTATCGTCGCTGAGCATCCCTTCCTGGTTACTTGTGGCACCATCCAGGAATTCACGGCTAATCAGAAATTCCAGCGCGGGTTCGCCCTGATAATCTACCTTGGCAATACGGGCCTCTATCGGTACCGGTATCCGGTCATTGGTGATACCTGTGAATGTCAGGTGTTCTGCGTAGATATCTTCATTTTCTTCAATGGGGCGCAGGTATTCCTTGAGGTGAGGCTGGTCCTCGCGGGCAATGGTGTCAATCACCGGCAGGCAGACCATGTTGTCACCATCCAGATGTCCAAACAGTTGCGCGTAACTGTCATTGGCAAACAGATAGGTGCCTTCTTGAACAATGGCAATGGCATCTACCGAAGAACTGAGCAGGCGATCACAACGGCTCTCTGATTCGGCGTAGCGGCGGCGGCAATTGCGCAGTTGGCGGCGCTGTTCCAGATTGTAGAGTGTGCGTGCGATCGCCAGTAACAGGTGTTGGTCTTCATCCATGGGTACTACATCTGCAGCGCCCAGGCGCAAGCCCTCAACAATGTTCTGGGGACTGTATTCGTCGGAAATCAGGATGACCGGGGTGTCGATGTTGAGCCGACGGATCAGGGCGAAAATGGCTTTTGCCGGCGTGTTGACACCACTGATCTGGCCGATGACCAGATCCCAGGGCTTGTCCTGAAGGAGTTTGGATAGCACCTCCTCCTGATCCACGTGTTTAGACTCGGCCCGATAATTGGCATTCCGCAGCAAACTTACGAAGCGGTTGGCTTCTTCAAAGCTGTCATGAACCAGCAGAAGTTTCAGGGCGTTATCTGATGCCATCTTGGATCGATTCCTCAATGTCTGGGCGATAGCCGGGATGTACTGATCGGCCATTATAGAGTAATGACGTGCCTATGCCACAGCAGACCGTTAATGGGGCGGGCGGATGACGTCAGGGCAGGGAGCCGAGCTCTTTTTTTTGTGAGGCATATCACAAAATAAACCCTGATTCATGCTTACGACAAAGGTACTTTGTGGGGCGCCTCCGGGGTTTCGCGTACCAATTTTGGCACCAGATAGCCGGGCAGTGACGCCATCAGATACTGGTGGATCTGTCGGGCTTGTTGGTCAGTGACGGCAAAATGTGCCGCGCCGCTTATATGGTCAAGCTGGTGGAGATAGTAGGGTAGAACGCCACATTCGAATAACCGTTCCGACAGCCGACCAAGAGTAAGTGCCGAATCGTTAATACCTTTCAGCAGTACAGTCTGGTTGAGTAGTGTGACGCCGGATGTTCTGAGCCGCTGTAGAGCAATATCGACACTGTCATCCAGTTCGTTGGGGTGGTTAGAGTGAATCACCATGGAGGTCTGGAAGCGGTTATCACCCAGCCATTGAAGGCAGTGCTCGGTGATGCGGTCTGGAATCACCACTGGCAGGCGTGTGTGAACACGCAGTCGCTTTAAATGAGGTATCGCCTCGAGCTGCTCGACCAGCCATTGCAGCTGCCGGTCGCTGGCTGCCAGCGGATCACCGCCACTGAATATCACCTCAGTGATAGAGCTATCCTGGGCGATATAATCCAGTGTCTGCAGCCACTCCTCCCGGCCAGGTTTGTTATCTCCATAGGGGAAGTGGCGGCGAAAACAGTAGCGGCAGTTGATCGCACAATTGGGGCTGATGATTAACAGCACCCGGCCGTGATATTTGTGGATCAACCCCGGTGCCGGGTTTGAGTTTTGCTCATCAAGTGGGTCCGTGCTGTAACCGGGGGTGGCTACCAGTTCAACACCCAGGGGCAGCACCTGGCGCAGTAACGGGTCACTTGGGTTGCCCTTCTCAATACGGTGCAGATAGGCCATGGGGACCCGCAACGGGAAATCACCATGGGCGGCCAATGCTCCTTCGAGCAGCGCAGGGTCGAGTTCCAGCAATTGCAACAGTTGTCTGGGGTCGCGAATGCTGGTGGCAAGTTGTTCTTGCCAGCTCAGACTATCCACAGTTGTGGCAGAACCGGTTATCATAGCGCGCTCTTTTTTCAAGAAGTATTTA
>JBFICU010000240.1:0-2234 GCA_041581855.1 Porticoccus sp.
ACATAGGGCAGCAGGCGGTCGGTTTCCTTCTTGACCACGGCATAACACTCGCAGCTCAGCTCTTCAAGTCTCGGGCGATTGATGACACAGATATGCCCACGGTGATATTCGATAACGTCAAGCTTTTGCAGTTTCCCCGCCGCTTCGGTAACCCCTTCGCGGCGGACCCCGAGCATATTGGCAATCAGCTCCTGAGTCATGACCAGATTATTGTCGGGCAGGCGATCCAGCGAAAGTAATAGCCAGCGACACAGTTGTTGGTCAATGGTGTGGTGGCGATTACACACGGCCGTCTGGGCCATTTGGGTAATCAGGGACTGGGTGTAGCGCAACATCAACGTCATCATGGTGCCGTGACGGTCGAGCTCCTCTTTGAGTCGTTGGCTCGACAGCCGGTAAGCAGACCCGGCGCTTTGCACAACACCACGGCTGGGCGTGCTTTCGCCGCCCATAAAAAGTGCGATGCCTACCATACCCTCATTGCCCACTACGGAGATTTCCGCGGATGAGCCACTCTCCATCACGTAAAGCAGTGAGACAATGGAGTCAGTGGGGAAATAGACGTGGCGCATGGTATCCCCGGATTCATACAACACCATACCCAGGGGCAGCGGGACCAGTTCGAGGTTAGGAAACAGACGATCCTGCACCCCCGCAGAGAGGGCCGCCAGAAGGTGATTTTGTCGCGGTTCAGGAGCAGCTCTGGTTAATGAATCAATCACAAAAAAACCTTGGTTCTCATAAGTCTGGTTTGCGCTAGGGCAAACCACACCTTACCCGCACAATGATAATTTTAGCTAAGTATTTGTTCTGTTCTCTGCCTTATAGGGTGCAGATTTTTGACATCGCTCAAGAAGCTGAAATGCCCTCACGAATATCCCGGTACCCCGCCGCAGGAGTGCCTCAGTCTGCCAAGTAATATTCCACCGTGGACACCACTCGAACGTTCATGAGGTGGGGGTTGTTGATATCCCGCGGGTTGATGCTGAATTGGCCCTGAGATGCCCGCTTGATCTTGCCCAGGCGGCTCTGGGAGTCCCCGGCAAACTTTTCCGCCACCTCGCGGGCCTTGCGGGTCGCCTCCTCGATCATCGCTGGCTTCACCTCATTGAGGCGGGTGAACAGGTATTGCGGCTGGCCCTGATAATTGCCGCCCGTCAGGGCAATGCCCTGCTTACCCAGTTCTGAAAGTGAACCCATCACCGCGCGAACCTTATCGACCTGAGGGGAATAGACAGTAACGGTCTGCTGGGCTGTATAGCGAAATTCAGCACGCACACCATTGTCGAAATCTCGAGCAGACTTGTCCGTAATAGCAGGCATGGATACGGAAATTTCATCTTCATCTAGCCCCTGTACCACCAGGAACTCGCGTATTTTCGCGGCACTGCCATCAATCGCAGAATACAGTTCGGTCAGGTTGTTGCTCGCCTCAGCAAACTGGATTGGCCAGATCACCACGTCGGCAGGAAACTCCTGCTCGGACAACCCTTTGACATTAACGGTCCGCTCATACTCCTTATAGCGGATGGCAGCATCGCCCAGCTGATAGCCAAGCAACGCTAACCCCAGCACCAATGCCAGCCCAAGGATCAATGCGCTTGTTCTTTTACCCTGCATTCTATCTCTCCTTTATGTAACGTTTCATAGCCGGGACAGCCAACTAATCTGTGACGATGTACACAGGATTACTGTTCGTCTACTGGGGCAGCCCGTTGGTTGAGATTCGTCATCATCTTCCGCTGATATTTTGGTCGATAGACATTAATCAGGTTACCCACCAGCATCAGCAGCGCACCGAACAGCAACGCCAGTTCAAAGGATTCCTGATAAAAGACGATGCCGACCACACCGATGAGCGGCAAGCGCAGAAAATCCAGGGTCACCACAATACCCGCGTCGGCGCACTTCATGGCATGGGTGATACAAAAATGTGCGCTCAAGGCCGTCACCCCGACAACCACCAACCAAAACCAGATAACCGGTTCTGTGGGCATTTGCCAGTTGGGTAGTGCCAGCACCAGACTCACTGGCATTTGTACCAGACACATGTAAAACAACACAGTGAGGGGGTTCTCGGTAGCGGAAAGGGATTTCGTCGACACATAGGCGAAGGAAAAACTGACGGCGGATGCGAGGACAATCAACGATGCCAGTTCGAGAATTTCCACACCGGGTTTCAGGATCACCAGCACTCCGGCCACACCCATCGCCACGGCCAGTATTTTGCGCCC
>JBFICU010000241.1:0-2171 GCA_041581855.1 Porticoccus sp.
CTTGGTGGCCAAGTGCCGCCAGACGAATCGACAACTGCCCTAACCCCGCACCGATATCCAGTATGCGCATGGGACGTTCAGCATAGATTTGCGGCACCTGTTCCTCAAGATCGCGCCATAGCACAGCCAAACGCACTTCGCCTTTCAAGCCACCGTAGACCTTCCGCTGAAAACGCTCGGCCAAGCCGTCAAAATTTCTATCCGCATTCATCATTCGTTTATCCATTGACCGGCTGTAGCCACGAAAACTTCCATCCCTAAAAAGTGCTTGTCTTCCAGGTCGTCAAGACCCGAGAACTCATTTTGATCGCAACACCAATATACGCAACCAGGGCTTGTCGGGGGTAATGGTAGTCTTAACTATCATGTTCCAATTATCCTTATGTCCTATGTGGGTTAAAAAAACTTGTTACACTGGAAAAGCCAAGGACTTCAAAGGGCGCGCAACATGGAAGGCTCCAACTTCAAACCCAACAAGAAAGTTAAGTTTTTTTTAGCAAAATTATTTGAGAACGGCGGAGCAGAAAGTGTCGTCACTGCCCTTTCTTTTCTCGACATGGCTTTCGTGCTCTCCCGAGATGGCAAACTAATCGCAGCGAATGACAGGTTTACTGACCTGATCGGTTACTCACATGAGGAGCTTTCTGGAGAAGAGGTCCTCAACCTGGTGGATACCAAGGATCGGGATAACCTGCAGAAAAAACTGTCTACCAACTGCGGGGATAGCTACTCTCTGGATTTATTGACCAAGTCTCGCACCATTAGGCATGTCAGTATCACGCCCTGTCTTTTTAGCTATCGAGGTAATATCTATAGGCTCGCCGGATTTGTCGATAATACTGACACGATCAATCTGAAAAATTCCCAGATTCATCATCTACACAATATATCAAAGGCCTTGATAAGGGCCATCGAAGTACGCGATCCCTACACCATCGGCCACATGAGTCGGACCGCACATCTTTCAGCAACAATTGCAGAGCACCTCGGTCTTCCCAAAGCCTCTATAAGCGCTATCCATATGGGCGCTAGTCTTCATGATGTAGGAAAAAGTGCAATCCCAATCGAAATCCTGGTCAAGCCAACAACGCTTGAACCCCATGAGTGGGCATTTATAAAAAAACACCCGGAAATTGGCCAAAAAATGCTATCTGATATTGGCTTGGAAAAAATATCAACGGACATCGTACTACTGCATCACGAATGCTGGGATGGGTCGGGTTATCCTTTTGGGCTCAGTAGAGACGAAATCCCGTTAGAGGCAGCGGTGGTGCATACGGCCGACTCCCTTGAGGCCATTGCAGGTATTCGCCCCTATCGCAAAGCCTACAGCTTTGATGAAGCAATTCAAATCATGCACTCCTGCCATCAGAAATATCACCCGGATGTTTTGGATTCCTGCAGCCAACTAGTCAGGTCCGGAAAGTTTTCTGGTAAAGAGTTCGCCCCGGGCATTAATACCTTCGCCGAACTAACGAACTGAACCGCTTATCCATTTTGGTGCTCTGTTACCAGTAAGATAAAAATTTAGCCCTGCTATTGATCTGCTTACAGTATGGCGTTTGCGGTATAGGGAATCACATTTCAGAGCGATTCTCACCCATTGCCTTGCGAGGCAATAACAACACCAATACAATGCTCGACCAGTTATCATCCTCCGCCCCGGTGGCACAGCTGGATAGCGCAGCCCCCTCCTAAGGGGCAGGTCAGAGGTTCGAATCCTCTCCGGGGCGCCATATTTCCTTAACTATGTCGGCTCTATCCATGAACCTGCTTTTGCTGGAACCCGGCGACTTTATCTCCGCAAACCAAGTGCGTATAAGCGGCCGGCGCCTGAAGCACATACTGGACATACAGCATGCCACACCGGGCGATAGCCTAAAGGCTGGCTTGCTCAATTCGCAAATGGGTACAGCAACGTTGCTATCGCTTTCGGCAAATAGCGCAGAACTGGAAATATCGCTGACATCGGCACCCCCGCCGCCACTACCTGTGACGATCATTCTGGCGTTACCGCGTCCTAAAATGCTGCGAAGGATTCTGCAAACCATCGCCACTATGGGCGTCAAACAGCTTTACCTGATCAATAGCTGGCGGGTAGAGAAAAGCTATTGGCAAAGCCCATGGCTATCGCCCTCAGCCATTCGTGAGCAGCTCATTCTTGGCCTTGA
>JBFICU010000242.1:0-2039 GCA_041581855.1 Porticoccus sp.
CATTGATGAAATGGCTGAGGAACTGTTGGCATCCGATTCGGTGATCATTGTGCCCGGCTACGGTATGGCGGTGGCTCAGGCCCAGAATGCGGTGGGTGATATCACCAAGTTCCTGCGCGACAAGGGTATTACCGTGCGCTTTGGTATCCATCCGGTGGCGGGTCGTCTTCCCGGACACATGAACGTACTGTTGGCGGAAGCTCATGTGCCCTATGACATCGTGCTGGAAATGGATGAGATTAACGACGATTTTCCCTCCACCGATGTGGTGCTGGTGATCGGTGCCAATGATACGGTCAACCCGGCCGCGGCGGAAGATCCAAGCAGCCCCATTGCGGGAATGCCCGTGCTGGAAGTCTGGAAGGCGCGTCAGGTGGTGATCCTCAAACGGGGTATGGCCACTGGTTACTCCGGTGTAGAAAATCCGCTGTTCTTTAAGGAGAACGCCCGTATGCTGTTTGGTGATGCCAAAGAGACGGTCGACAAGTTACTGGGTGCATTGCGCAGCTAATTTTCTCCGTGTGTCTTCAAATATCGGAAACGGCCTGCTTATGCAGGCCGTTTTTGTTTAAATAACAGCTCTAGTCCATCCCAACCTACACGGAGGTTTTACCATGTCCAATTGGTTATTTCCCTTGTCCGGGCTGTTCAAATCGCCCCTCAGTGGTGATGTGAATCAGGACTATGCGCCAGTTACCTCATGGTTTTCCCCACAGGTTAGACTCAATTTTGCAGGTGATCAGGAAATTGAGTCCAAAGTGGTTTCCGATGTGGCCAGTTATGGAAAACAGCTGGGGGTTTTGACCGAAGCCATGCTGGAATTGGCGGAGGGAAATCGGGGCGAAGCAGTGGACAGGTTGAAAGTCCTGGCGGAGCAGATCGAGCAGGTTAAACAACAGCATCAGGAAAAACTCGAGCAGCGGGTGCGTGCCGATTTAAAGACATTACAGCAGCAGGATCCTGCTGCATACAAGGCCCTGATAGAGGAATATCGTTAGGTCTTACCTGGCGTTACATGCTTTGCATCATTGCCAGCAAGTATAGACTGGGGATATGAATCTCCTGCCGGGTCTCACCCAGAAGCACAATGTCGAGACCGCGTCCGCCGATGTTGTTGGCAATATCCTCAAAAGTGATGGCTACCTCCAGTTGTTCCTCCCGCTGGCAACTGCCGTTGCCTTCACAGAGCTCCTGCCTTGAGAGTTCGGTTAGTTTCTTTTGGCCGCCGCTTTTCAGTGCCGCCCGGGTATAGTTCAACCAGTTATCGCCTTTATGCAGTACTGTTACGTGCAGTCTGAAATACTCGTTATCTTCTGGGTCGACTATTCTCAGCAAGTAGATTTCCGAAAAGTTTTTTGCCAGTTCCTCACCCGGTTCAACCATATTGGCTCCCTGGGTGATTTCTCCCTGCGTGGGATGCAAGGTCAGAGAGGTTTGTTCCTTGATGGCATAGAGCTTGTCCCAATTGGCTTTGCGTACTTCATCGGTCACGGCATAGCTCAAGTGACTGAAGCTTCCCAATAGCAACAATATCGAAATTATTTTTTTCATCGCACCAATCCTTGCCCTTCGCTGTAGAGTCACTATGCCTGGTCGGTATGCCTGCCCATGGCAATTAGTGCTGTGTAAGTGGGAGTATGAGCTCCACTAATAGTTCACACTGCGATCCCCGAGTCCATCAGGGCTGATTCAGTGCCCAGTCGTAATGATCTTTCACTTTCCCCTGGTATCTAGCTAATCGCTCTGCCAAGGGCGCGTTTGCATATTTCACCAGATGGCGTATCAGTGCCTTGTCATCACTCCCGAAATCGTCTCTGTACCAGGCATAAATACTCGATACCCAAAGCACATCGTCTTTGAACTCAACGCCACGGGGGTGGTTAACATATTGGTGCGCGGCGTGTTCAAGTTGTTCATCTATAGCGCTGGCAGTGTAGGCCTGCCTCGCGAGATTGGGGCACCCCATGCTGGCACAGTTCACGGCGTAGTGAATACGGTTGTCGCGGAATAGCGGGCGCAGAATGCGGTGTTCAATATCA
>JBFICU010000243.1:0-2021 GCA_041581855.1 Porticoccus sp.
CTGGAGCCTGAAAACAGCTGCTCGCCAGCAATGGCAGCCTACCGATGAGTCGGCCGCAGTGGAGCGGCTGGGCCATATGCCGCAGGTGATAGAAGGCAGTCGCGATAACATCAAAATTACCCGCCGTGAGGATTTGGTCGTCGCCGAAGCGATTCTGCGATACCAGAGGGAGTCGGAAACTGGCCATGGCCACTCCGGGTATCAGCCCACAGGTAAAATGTGATGAGAATTGGCCAGGGTTACGATGTACACGCCTTTGGAGAAGGCGACCACATTATCATCGGCGGAGTGAAAATTCCTTATACCCGAGGGCTGGTGGCTCACTCAGACGGAGACGTGCTGATCCATGCCCTTTGCGATGCCCTGTTGGGTGCTGCGGCACTGGGGGACATCGGTCGCCACTTCCCGGATACTGATGTCACGTATAAGGGTGCCGATAGTCGGTCTTTGCTGCGTCAGGTTAAAGCCTTGCTCGATGGTAAAGGTTACCGCTTGCTGAATGCGGATATGACGCTTATCGCTCAGGCACCCAAAATGTCACCACATATTGAAAAAATGCGCGTGTATCTGGCAGAGGATATGGCCTGTGACATTGAGCAACTTAACATCAAGGCAACCACCACAGAAAAACTCGGTTTCGAGGGTCGCGGTGAAGGGATTGCTTGTCAGTCAGTGGTGCTACTAGCATCACATGGTTAGCCGGTTAGTGCCTGTTTTCTCAAGGCATCCGAGAATATCACCCATTAGCTGATTGATCCGAGCGAACCGCGCGGGCTCCTGCAGTATTTGTTGTGCACTCTGTACATACTTGCTGCCATCCAGTTCGTCCGCACAATAAGTGGTCAAATCCCGGGCAGACTCATAGGTGGTTTCGAGATGGAACTGTAAGCCTATGATGCGATTATCGTAAATGAATCCCTGATTTTCACAGGCGAGACTGCTGGCCAGGGGCACAGCCCCCGTTGGAATTGCAAAAGTATCCCCATGCCAGTGAAACACCTCCGATTGATCTGGCAGGATCTTTCCAATGGCTGTTGTTTTGGCCGCATCGGAAATGGTCAGAGGAAACCAGCCTATTTCCCGGTGAAGATTTTTAGTGACGGGTGCGCCCAATACTTCAGCAATCAGTTGCGCGCCGAGGCAAACGCCCAGCACCATCTTGCCCTGTTCGATGGCGCGGCCGATAAATGCCTTTTCTTCAGCCAGCCATGCGCACTGGTCTTCGTCATTGACCCCCATGGGGCCACCCATGACGATCAGCCAATCGATGTTATCAATTGATGGCAACGATTCCGCTCGGTAGAGGTGGGTGGCAGTAATGTGGTGGCCCCGCTGTCGAAACCAGCGTTCCATGCTGCCCAACCCTTCGAAAGGGACGTGTTGAAGGTAGTGAATATGCATAACAACGCCTAATTAATGGGATGTGTGCCGTGACCGCTTTCCGTTTGCTGGCTGTGTCCGTAAACTTGCGCGCCATGGCAAATCCTAAGGACATTATGAACAGCAGGCAATTTACCCTCGATTTTCCCCGTGCACTGGGCGAACCCCTCGGTAGCGCTTTATTTCGCCAACATCCTGAAGACTTCCAGGTTACTGAACGTCTTGGCTTCGAGCCTTCCGGTGAGGGTGAGCATCTGTGTCTCTATGTGGAAAAACGCGGTCAGAACACCCGTTGGGTAGCCGGTATGTTAGCGGATTATTTCGGTGTTGATGAAATGGCCGTGAGTTATTGTGGCATGAAGGACCGTCATGCGGTGACACGGCAGTGGTTTAGCGTCCATCTTCCTGGCACACAGGAAGATCCAGCCATCAGCGAACCCAAGCTGTCCGATTGTAAGATTCTGACTATCGCACGACACCATAAAAAATTGCGCCGGGGTATGCACGCCGACAATCATTTTGTGATTCGCCTGCGGCAACTTGAGGGCGATATTCCAGCCATGGAACAGCGCCTTGGCGTCATTGCTGCTCAGGGTGTCCCCAATTATTTCGGTGAGCAACGTTTTGGTCGTGAAGGTGGC
>JBFICU010000244.1:0-1934 GCA_041581855.1 Porticoccus sp.
ACTCAGACCTGATTATAAAAACGACGAGCAAGACAGTCCTCTACACGCTATTCTTTTACGCCACTTGGCTTGGTGGCATGGCCACCTTGCGCCCAAGGTATCGAACAGGAACTGCATGCTTCACTTAGCCCTACATTTTCTGGTGCCCGCCGTAGTCGTTGCGCTGTTTTATCGGCAAAACTGGAAAATGGCTTATTTGCTGATGATGGCAACGATGCTGGTGGATATCGATCATCTGCTGGCCAACCCGATATACGATCCGGGCCGCTGCAGCATTGGTTTTCATCCGCTGCATGAATTGTGGTTTATCGCCCTTTACGTTGCGCTCTGCTTTGTACCGAAGGCGAGGCTTATAGGGATTGGCCTGATTATTCACATGGCGCTGGATGCGATAGATTGCCAGGTAACGAATGGTATGTGGATGAATTGAACCTCGCCGAAAGCCATTATTTATTTGCACACCGGCGATCCCTCCCACCTGTCCACCATTCACAGACAACCCGTGAAGCCTCTTAACTGATAGGTTACTATCAACCTCTCTAATCACCACCAAGGAGGTTGGTCACCATGAAAATCCATTACTCCCTGCTGTTTCTCGCAATGTTTGGCGTATGCCAGGTCAACGCTCAAAAGCTGGATCTGGCTGATACCCAACCCCCGGCGGATCTGGATAACATCCATGTGGTGAAGCTCAACAGTGATAAGAACGCCTCGGACTTTATTGTGTTCGTGAAGAGGTTCGTGCCTTTGCATAAACACCTGTTTCACACAGAAACCATTTACATTTTGGAAGGTACTGGTGTGATGCAACTGGGGGATGAGGAGTTTGAAGTGGGTCCCGGCGACTACATCAAGGTACCGGAAGGCACCCCCCATGGGGTCAAAACCACCTCTGCGGTGCCGCTGAAAGCCCTTTCTGTGCAGGCACCGGAGTTTTTTGGCAAGGACCGGGTTAAGGTTGAGTAAATCTTCTTGGCTGCCCACTACATGAGAACAGCACTCAGAGTCTCTGTATTCGCTTATGTGACCCGGCTAGCCTTATAATCTTCTGACATAAAAAATAATTATCAAGAGATAGGGGAATAGAATGGGCAATAAGTCTCCGCACGGTCGTGCGCATCAAAAACACACCATCAGCATTCGCAACGCCTTAACGGCCACATTGATTGCCTGCACTGCATCGCCTGTTCTCGCGGAACTGAAACTGCAACACAGTGATGATCTGTGGGTTTCTGTCGGTGGCGGTATCAAATTCGAGCAGACCACTCGTAACAGTGACACGGATGACAGCAACGAATTTACCATCGCCAGTATGCGAACCTACTGGGCCGGCCAGCTCAATCAATACCTGAAGTGGAGCATCAATACCGAAAAGTATGAAGGCGATTCGGTGATGATGATCGACGCAATAGCCCAATTTGACGTGGACCCGGCCTTTCGCTTGTGGGTGGGTCGCACATTGATACCCACCGACCGCCCCTCGCTCAACGGTCCCTACTCATCCCTAAGCTGGAACCAATACCGCCAGCCTTTGGTCCCCGCTGGCTATGATGGTCCGGCAGGCCGCCTCGGCCGCAGTGAAGGTGCTGTAGCCTTCGGCACCCTGGACCGGGTGCAATATACCGTCGGTGTTTTCGAAGGTGCCCACGGAGAGAACAATGATGACCACAACCTCCTCTACGCCGGCAGAATTGCCTACAACTTCATGAATGTGGAATCACTTTGGGGTTATTACACCGGGGGAACCTATTACGGCAAACAGGGCAACATCCTCACGGCTGCGCTAACAATGCAGTCACAGAAGGACGCCACAGGCAGTGAACAAAATCCCGGCGACTTCCTTGGCTATGCCTTTGATATTTTTTCCGAGACGGTGCTGGGTAACAATGGTGTGACGACGTTTGAAGCCGGTTATAAAAATCTGGATAGCGACT
>JBFICU010000245.1:0-1881 GCA_041581855.1 Porticoccus sp.
TCTATCCTGGCGGTATTAACCCTCTGCAATTTTGTGGCCGCCCTGCAGGGTTATCGCGCCAGCCTGGAAGAAGCCGAACAACTTTTTGACCGCCAGCTCTATCAAACAGTCGAGCTGATCGCCAATCTTCACACCGGCCATTTCGAGTCAAGGCTGCCCCATCAAGGCAACCTTGCTTATCAGGTCTGGCACGACGGCAAGTTGGTGGCGCTATCTTCTGCCTCACTCACTACGCCGATTACTGACTTTTCCCCCGGCTTTGGGCACGCCAATTTTGATGGCTATCGTTGGCGCACCCTAGTCCACTTCGATAGCGCTCACGACAACTGGGTTATTGCCGCCGAACGAACCGATCTGCGCTATATGCTGGCAGAAAGTGTGATCACCCAGGCCGTGCTGCCGATTCTAATGGGAATCCCACTGGCGGGGCTGCTGATCTGGTGGATTGTCAGCCGCGGCCTGAAGCCGCTGCGCGATCTCTCCGGGCAACTAAAAAACAAGCAGGCAAATGACCTGACACCGGTAGAAATTCCTGATTTGAAAAGCGAGTTGGAACAGGTTAACCACTCGATCAATGCCCTCATGCGACGACTGGGCACGGCGCTGGATAGAGAGAAACGTTTCACCGCCGATGCGGCCCATGAGCTGCGCACACCTATCAGTGCCCTAAAGGTTCAGTTACACAACTTGCGGGACGAGGTTCCCCCAGGCAATGAAGCCTTTAGTCAACTGGAGGCTGGGGTGGAGCGCATGCAACACCTGGTGGAACAACTGCTCTCCCTCTATCGCTCGACCCCGGAGGAGTTTTCACGCAACTTCACCCGTATTAACCTGTACGAACTTGCACAGGAAGTCATCGCCAATCAACACGATGACTTTGAGAAAAAACAACAGTTGCTGGAATTGGAGGGGGAAGAATGCTTTGTAGAGGGTGACCCGTTTGCCCTGACAACCCTGTTGCAAAACCTGCTCAGCAACGCCAACAAATATACCCCGGAAGGGGGTAAGGTTCGTGTCACAGCGGAACCTGTCGGCCATCACGTTTGCCTAAAAGTGGAAGATTCAGGGCCCGGCATTTCACCTACGGATTACGGCAAGGTATTCGAACGTTTTCAGCGTCTTAACCGCAAGCGCGAAGTGGCTTCAACCCAAGGCTGTGGACTGGGTCTGACCATTGTCCGTCATATTGCGGACCTGCATCATGCCCGCGCCAGCATTGCGCCTTCCAGCTTTGACAGTGGCGCAGCCTTTATCATTTTGTTTAATAAGGCCGGAGATGATGAGCATCGCTAACCATCTGCAAAGAAAGCTGCTTTTTTTGTTAATAGGCATTTGTGCTCTCTGGGCAAATACCAGCTTGGCCGGAACGCCCGTGGTAGAAATCAAAATAAAAGACCATCTGTTCTTTCCGGAAACTGTGCTAATTCCCGCCAACACCAAGGTCAAGTTATTGGTAATTAACGAAGACGAGACACCGGAAGAGTTCGAAAGCTATGAACTCAACAGAGAGAAAGTGATACCTGCTAATCACAAGGCAGTGATTTTTGTCGGCCCCCTGCCACCTGGGGAATACCCATTCTTTGGTGAGTTTTACCCCAAAACTGCCCAAGGAAAGGTGGTGGTGGAACCATGAAGAGGAAGGAAGCCCCAACATGTTTCTAAATTCTGTTGTATTGATCCTTCAGGAGATTCTTGAAGCAGCCTTGCTGGTCAGTGTCTTACTGGCTTTTAGTCGTATCGTCAATCTGCGCCTTTACTGGATGTTTGGTGGGATTGGATTGGGATGTGTCGGCTCTTTAATCCTGTCACATAATATGGTGACTATTTCAGAGTGGTTTGACTATGTAGGTCAGGAGGTGGTCAACGCGTCCCTACAGCTCA
>JBFICU010000246.1:0-1552 GCA_041581855.1 Porticoccus sp.
TGCTTATCCACGGCTTTGCCGGTGACAAGGACAATTTCAGTCGTATTGCACGGTTTTTAACCCCTCAATACCGAGTCGTCATTCCTGACTTGCCCGGATTTGGAGAGGCAAGCCGTGATCCAAATGCTAACTATGGTATGGCAGATCAAGTCACGAATATTTGCGCATTTCTGGATCAGCTGGGACTTCAGCGAGTGCACGTGGGCGGCAATTCCATGGGAGGTTTTATTGCCACTCAGTTGGCTGCAACACATCCTGATCGGGTGTCCAGCTTGTGGTTGCTGGATGCGGCAGGCACCCAGGCGGCCCACGATTCGGAAATGTTGAAACAGTACTTGGCGACAGGTGACGTGCCGCTGCTGGTGAGATCTGAGCAAGACTTCAACGCGCTGATGCAGGCGGCTACCTACAAGACCCCCTTTATGCCGTATTCCATCAAGAAAACCTATGCACGTCGGGCGGCAGCCGATTGTCCGCTGCACAGCAAAATCATGGCCCAGTTGACGGAATCCCCCTTGCTGGAAACACAGTTTTCGATAATTCGTACGCCTGCCCTGATCGTTTGGGGAGCAGAAGACCAAATGCTGAGTCCTGATGGTGCCTGGGCTCTGCACACTTTGTTGCCAAACAGCCAGGTTCGAATGATGTCCGGGGTAGGCCACATGCCGATGCTTGAGACACCCAAGCAGGTTGCAATGGATTACATCCATTATCGCCAGACAGTTGATCTGGCGACTAAAAGTTAGGTTGAAGAAGAAGGGAATGGACCCGGCGATACCCTTCATCTGGCGTTAAGACAATTTTTGCTTCTTTGCTGAGCTGTCTCAGTGACTACAGCAATGACTATTAGGAATGTGAATCTTTCCGGGGTGTTGGTGAATCTATTTCACCATTTAGGTGGGTGGCTCTTTACGCATACGTTCACTTCGTAAGTAGGCGAGCCAATATACGCCTGTGACCAGCAGGGTGCCGCCAACGATATTTCCCGCAGTCACCGCCAGGATATTTTTTGCAACCCCGATGGTTGATACGATGCCCTGTTCATCCTGAGCGAGGCCGAAAGGCAGAAAGAACCAGTTCGCGATCGAGTGCTCGAAGCCAATAGCCACAAAAGCGGTAATTGGGAAGATTATGGCCATAATTTTATCGGTCACGCTGCGTGCGCCGGTCGCTAGCCAAACCGCCAGACACACCAGGACGTTACACAGAATACCGCGAGTGAATGCCTCGCCCAGGGAAAGATCGGCCTTGGTGTGAGCAATGTGAAGGGCCGTCTCGCCCACGGCTGCCCCACCCAAACTGGCAACATCGCTCCACAGTACGAGTAGAACCGTTCCCAAGCAGCCGACTACATTCCCGACATAAGTGATGAGCCAGTTTCTCAGAACCTCTTGAATGCGGATCAGACCGCAGGCCCAAGCCATGGCGATGAGATTGTTTCCCGTGAACAACTCTGCACCGGCGACGACCACAAGGACCAGCCCGAGACAGAAACTCAGCCCACCAAGTAAACGCGTGACCCCGAAGCCGAGGCCAGTCTCCGTCACCACAA